>RFQS01000033.1 GCA_009924885.1 Pseudomonadota bacterium
AGCATGCGACATTAATGTCATATGCGAGCAAGCGGAAATACAAGCTTGATTTATCAAGCTTACATGAGGATCATGAGGACGACGAAAACGCAGAAATTGGAGTTCCGCTACACGTCCACAGTCAATGACATGGCACTACGCATCACCAAAACAAGCTCATCAGAGAGTTTAACCCCACTCCAAATAGAAAAAGACTGTGCAGCCTGCAAGACTAGCATCTCTGCTCCATTAATAGCTTTCAAAGCTCTATCTTTAGCTTTCTGTATAAGTAAAGTGTCAGAATAAATCAAATCATAAACAACAGCCGTCGATTTTAAAGCATTTACTTGCAGTTCAGTTCCAAGCGCCCCTGCCCTACTGGAGTAGCATTTATTAAAATATCTATTTCTGAAGTATCCGATTCACGATTAAAAAGATTTACATTCAGTTCACAATTATCTACTCGCGGTAAATTATTAACTACTTTATCGACGTTCCTAACCCGAACATCGATCTTAGCTACACCCATATCCTCTAAGGCGATTATTACAGCCCGTGCAGCTCCACCACTGCCAAGTATGGTAGCATTCTTACCTTTTAGATCTATGCCTTTCAGACTCTCTTGAAAGCCATAGTAATCAGTGTTATAACCTTCTATTAAACCACCGCGATTAACCTTAATGGTGTTTACAGCACCAATACGCTTAGCTAGCTTATCTACTTTATTAATATAATTCAGCACCCTTTCTTTATAAGGGATAGTGACATTTAAACCGTGGAGATTAGTTAAAAGCGGACGAATTTCATCCTCAAAATTCTCTTCGAGGACTTCATATTTTTCATATTCAGCATCTAAACCTGCAAATTTTATGGCCTCAGCCTGAATCTGCGGTGAAAGCGAGTGTTTAAGCGTGCTTCCTAAAATGCCTAAAGCTAATTTTTCATCTCGCATAAGTTAAAGTGCAGGTACTCCTGAAGAGATTTTACCTCTAGATCCTGATTTTTTAACGCACCAAGTGCTTTAACTAAAACTTGAACGGCTGAAACAGTAGTAATAGCAGGGATATTATTCGATAAAGCTATTTTAGAAATTATCTGACTATCCTCAAAAGCGACCTTACCAGATGGTGCATTAAATATCATAGTAATTTCACCATTTTTAAGTAAGTCGACGATAGTAGGCCTAGCTTCATTAACCTTATAAACACGCTGCAAAGGGATACCTATCTGCTCTAAATAATTAGCCGTACCGCTAGTAGCTACTATTTCGTAGCCCATACTTAAGAGGTCTCTTGTGATCTCCTCTAAATGATGTTTATCTCTATCATTAAAACTGATAAAAACCTTACCAGAGCTAGGAAGCGTGAGTAAAGCCCCCATTTGTGCTTTTAAAAAAGCCATATTAAAACTATTACTAACCCCCATAACCTCACCAGTACTCTTCATTTCAGGGCCTAAGAAAATAGAAGTTCCATCGAATTTATTAAAGGAGAATACCGCTTCCTTCACAGAGACCTGATCTTTCGGAATACGTTTCACTAAATCATGCACGCCAAGCTCAGAGATAGTCTTACCTACCATCAGCATGCTAGCAAGCTTAGCCCAAGGAATACCAGTAGCTTTACTAATGAAAGGCACTGTACGACTAGCTCTTGGGTTTAATTCAAGAATATAAAGTTCTTCTTCTTTAACCGCAAACTGAATATTTAAAAGCCCTATAACATTTATAGCTAGTGCAAGCTTTTCAGTAGCGTCTTTAATCTGCTCTAAGATATTCTCAGAAAGCGTTTGGCTCGGATAGACTGAAGCTGAATCACCACTGTGTACGCCCGCGTATTCTACGTGTTCCATAATTCCAGCGATAACGACTTCTTTACCGTCGGAAATAGCATCTACATCTACCTCTAAAGCCTCATCTAAAAACTTATCTATGAGAATAGGAAACTGAGTATCTTCTAGAATAGTTTGCTTCACCCAAGCATCAAACTCCTCTTCTGAATAAGCTATCTCCATGCCTCTTCCACCTAGAACATAACTAGGTCTCAGCACTACTGGATAACCTAATTGAGCGGCAAAGTCCTTAGCTGATTCGACTGTATAGGCGATAGCATTTCTAGTCTGTCTTAAACCTAGCTGATTTACCAGCTCCCCAAACCTGTCTCTATCTTCAGCTAAATGAATCTGCTCTGGCTGAGTTCCGATAATCCTTACACCACGTTTTTTAAGCTCCGCTGAAATATTTAAAGGCGTTTGCCCACCGAACTGAACTATAGCCCCTAGCATTTTATTACCTAGAGCTTCTTCTCTATTCCAGATAGAGAGTACATCTTCTACGGTTATCGGCTCAAAATATAATTTATCACTAGTATCGAAATCAGTAGAAACCGTCTCCGGATTATTATTTACCATTATCGTTCTATATCCAACAGAACGCAGTTGATGTGAAGCATGCACACAACAATAATCAAACTCTATCCCCTGCCCGATACGATTAGGACCGCCACCAATAATCATTACCTGCTCCCCAGACATTTGAGTTATTTCATCTTCCTCGTCGTAACTAGAATAATGATAAGGGGTATATGACTCAAACTCACCAGCGCAAGTATCTATAGTTTTAAATACAGCTTTGACACCCTTATTAAGTCTATGATTAGCAAAATCCTGCTCGTCTATACCGGTAATCACCGAGACCTGCTTATCCGAGAATCCCCACTCCTTGATCTCCTTAAGATACTCAGCAGTAAATTCACTTAAATTATTTTTCGTTTCTAATTCTTTAGTCTTTAAAACTATCTGCTCTAAATGCTTTAAAAACCATCTATCTATTTTAGTCAGAGAGTAGATCTCATCTATACCAGATCCTAAATAAAGAGCATCAAAAAGCTGATAAACTCGCTTAGAGTTAGGAACTACTATCTGCTTGCGCACCTCACTCAGCAAGCTGGCTTTCTTCGCTTCGCTAAGCTCTTTTTTTAATAAACGAGGATTAATAAAACCAGATGAATCTTTAGCTTCTATACTTCTAAGTGTCTTCTGGAATGACTCTTTAAAAGTTCTAGCCACACCCATAGTCTCCCCGACAGATTTCATCTGTGTCCCTAATTCATCTTTCACACCTGGAAATTTTTCGAAAGCGAATTTAGGAATTTTCGTTATCACATAATCTAAAGTCGGCTCAAAGCTCGCCATAGTGGTTTTCGTGATGTCGTTCGGAATTTCATCTAGTGTATAGCCGACAGCCAGCTTCGCTGCTATCTTCGCTATAGGGAATCCTGTAGCTTTAGAAGCAAGTGCACTAGAGCGAGATACACGTGGATTCATCTCTATAACTATAAATTCTCCATTCTCTGGGTTCATCGCGAACTGAACATTACTGCCACCAGTCTCTACGCCCACACCACGAATAACTTTAATCGAAGCATCCCTTAAAGACTGAAACTCTTTATCAGTAAGGGTCTGAGTAGGAGCTACCGTAATACTATCTCCAGTATGCACACCCATCGGATCGAAATTCTCTATAGCGCAGATAATAACGACATTATCTTTCAGATCTCGCATTACCTCGAACTCGATCTCTTTCCAGCCAAGTAATGATTTTTCTACTAATATCTGCCTGACTGGGCTTGCCGCAAGCCCCTTCGCTACCATCTCGTCTAACTCGCCTAAGTTATAAGCGATTCCGCCACCATAGCCTCCAAGAGTAAAAGCTGGTCTGAGGATTAAAGGGAAACCGATAATTTTAGCCACATCATGAGCTTCTTTAATCGTGCTTACTGTCTCTGAAGCAGCGGACTTAAGCCCAAGACTAGTCATCAGATTTTTAAATAAAGCCCTATCTTCAGCTAATTTAATCGCTTCGAGCTTAGCTCCTATAAGCTCCACATTATATTTTTCAAGAACCCCTTTTTCAGCTAGTTCCACAGCCGCGTTTAAACTAGTCTGCCCTCCCATAGTCGGCAGAATCGCACAGGGTCTCTCTCTTTCGATAATTTTCTCTAAACACTCAAAGGTAATCGGCTCTATATAAGTCTTATGAGCGAACTCTGGATCTGTCATTATCGTCGCTGGATTACTATTCACGAGGACTATCTCAAAGCCTTCCTCTTTAAGTGCTTTACAGGCTTGAGTTCCAGAATAATCAAATTCACAGGCTTGACCGATAATTATAGGACCAGCACCGATAATCAGAATCTTTTTAATATCAGTTCTTTTAGGCATTAAAGCTTGATTTTATCAAAAATACAGTCAGCACAAAATGCAGTTTTACTAAACAAGATTCAAAATCAAAATTAAAGATTATAAAAAAATAAATAATCAACTTGCAAAATATCTTTACGTTGTATAAAATAGTATTTACTATTACTAATTAAACATAATCTTAAAGGTAAGCCACTTGTGCCATTTCCAGTAAAACCCCCACTGAGAATATCTAATTTATTGATAACTGGAGTTTACTTTGAAGGTTGACCATAACCCTACACTTCAAAATAATTCACAGATAGCTCTTTTATCAAAGACAGAAAACACGGCTACACATGGCTCAAATACCACTACTAATAAAACGCAGCAGGATACAGCCACAGTTCAAGCTACTCCTCTAGAGTTAGGTGAATTACATAAATCTGAGAATTTCAAGTCTAATGACCTCGAACAGCTCAAAAGATTAGCTCAAATTAGAGAAACTTTAGGCAAGGGCGGGAAAGACCCTAAGGAAGATAAAAAGGCAGATGCCTTAGCCTTAGATTTACTGAATACGATTAAAGCGAATCTCACACCAGATGAGAAAAATTCCTCTGCTAAAAACCAACACTTAGAAACTCTTAAAACGAATATAGAATCCAAAAAATATGCTGATGCGATTAAAGATGTCGGGCAGATGATGGAGCTTTTTGAGATGGAGTCCAGGGGGGCGTTTACGCCAGTGAAGAATACTAAGGGTGGAACAGTCGACACCATATTCGACACAATAACCAGTCATGTATTAGGGAATGTTGTTGGTCCGGGTATAGTTTCACTGTTTAAAAAACTCGGTCACGGGCCTGTAGAGAAGACTTCTTTACCTGAAAATGCTAAATTAGCTGCAAATTTAGCTGTTGGTGGCGTGGGCTTTTATGCGGCTGAAGAATCTATTGGTAAATTCCTTGACCCACAATGGAAAATACTATTCCCTAAAATTCGCAAATTCTTAGATGATAAAATCCCAGACGCTTTAATTAAAATAAATCAAGCTGGTGATAAGCTTATCAAACAAATTATCCATGGAATACTTGGTGTATTTGGCAAAAAACTTGAAACCAGCGAGAGCAAAGACTTTGTTAATCAAGATCTTGAACATCGAGTCATAGATTATATTAAGAATAAAGCAGAAATTGATCATAAAGATGAAATGCACTTCCCGAAATTAGTCCGTGAAATGCTAAACGATGATTATCAAAGACTCTATGGCAAAAAGATGCCTCTGCCTGTAGCTAAAGCTCTTGATATTGCCTTCGCTTGCGTAGATGAAACATCAAAAACCAGACTGAGCTTACTTGCAAATGAAGCAGCCTTGGTTGCTAAACCCTTACTAGATAAATTCGGTCCTCCTGGTGCTGCTATTTATCATTTCTTCTTTGACGTTGTGCCAAATGCTTATATATTTGTCACTAGACCTATTGCGATGTTTGCGATTAATCTCAAAGAAAAAGAATTACTAGATCATGCTAATACTCTTGGGATAAGGCTCCCCGAGAAAGGCTCAGCCAATAAGCATTAATCTCTCAAAATATTCATAACAATCTTACACATCTAAATACCTTATATATTCGTGCGAGATAATGGATAGCCTCCAGAACACCACTCTCCATAGAGATAACATGGTGCTTGCAAATGCAAGCCAGCTAGATAAAAACGCGTCCATTCCAGAGCAGAAAATAATTAACTCCCCTTTCGCCATCATAGAAGCTGGCAATAGCTCAATAATAGAAAATCCTGATTTAAAAACCAAACAGGAAAAACAAGCTCAAATCAAGAAGCTACACGAACCTGAAAATATTGTAACCATAGGCTTAGATGCATTATCCAGTTCAGCATTAACTTATGGTCCTTGCTCTTGGGTAATTAATTTAATAAAAAACATTAGCGACAAGTTACTAATAAGAGACTCACAATCAGATCAAGCTAAAGAAACTATACAGATAGCTTCTGGCTTAGTCGGAGTCTTCGGTGCAGAAAGAACTATCGGAAAACTTGATCCTTACATGGATAGGATAGTTCATAAGTTCAGTAATTATATTAGTGAAAAAAATCCTAAATTATTTCATCGCATTAATGAGCAAGTAGAAAATTTTATAAATTCAAGCACTAAGAAAATTTTAAGCAGTTTATTTAAAATCAATCCAGACTCCAAAGCAAATCTCAGCGAGAATCTCAAAGAAGAAATGAAGACTTATAAAGAGCTAAAAGAGACTAAATTTTCAGAATATGAATCATCAACAGAAAAACTAAATAACGATAGTGAGCTTCAAAAACAGAAATTTAGCCTAGTAAAAAAACTTTTAGCTGAAAAATTCCAAAATGCTTATGGGAAAAGCCTTCCCTCCTCCATTGAAAAAGGCATAGAAAGCCTACTCGTCTTAACTAAGAATAATCATTACATCAGGCAAATCTTCTTACTTGTAGATGAAGCAGCCTTAGCGATTAAGCCAGTATTTGATAGGATGGGAGTGCTTGGGACTAGTCTATTTACCACTCTATATAACATAGTTCCTAATGCCTATCTAGGTTTAAGAGCTGCGGGGATGTACCTAAGTCGTGATTTAGAAAAAGAAGCACAGTCCCTTTAAGAAGCAAGCTCTACATAACCGACATATGGCAGCTCTCTAAAATGCTGAGAATAATCTAAACCATAGCCCAAAATAAAATAATCATCGATAGTGAAACAGCAATAATCTGGTTTTATATACTCTAATTCTTCTGCTCTTCTACAAGGCTTATCAAATAAAGCTGCTATCTTTACTGATTTTGCAGAAAGATGTTCATTGAAAAAATCTAGTAAAAACTTAGCAGTCCTACCAGAATCTACGATATCCTCTACCACAAGGACATCACGCCCTTTCAATTCAGGCAAAGATAAATCTACAGCTTTTACCTTACCGGAGCTTTCAGTTTCATCATTATTGTAACTAGATAGCTTTATAAACTCTATCTGCACGGGTAATCCCATCGCCCTCACCAGATCAGCAGCAAACATAAAAGCACCTTTCAGAACGCCCACTACGACTAAATCATCGACATCTTTATAGTCTCTTGAAATTTGCTGAGCTAATTCTTGAATTCTCTGCTGAATCTGTTCAGCAGAGTAAAGAACTTTAATCGCACTACGGTCTTTAACATTAAGCATAAGGTGGATAAATGATTATAGCTAATTAAACTTAAAGGGCGTGTAGCGGAACTCCATTTTCTGCGTTTTCGTCGCCATTAAGCACTCGCTGAAAAATCGGCTGCGACCTCTAAATAAATTTTTTTTTGTTTTATAGTAAAAAACCTATCTTTAGAAAAATTAATACGATGAAAACCACCTTTCTGAATAGCTTCCATAAAGTCATTCTGAAAATCCATATTAGTAGTAAAGAAACGCTCTAGAAGCCTGCGCTGCATTAGCTTTCCTAAACCTCTAAAAGATTCCAAGCTCCAAGGCAAGCCGCCTAACTGTTTAACAGTAGATTCCACTTGAATATTAATATAGTTCTCCTGTTCCTCTACAAGTAAAGCAAGACGGTTAATATTATTTTTAAACTTAGGATTAATTTTTTCCGCTTCAGGAAAGATATTCAAGCGAATTCTATTTCTTGAATAGGAATCTGAAGCATTAGAAGGATCTTCCCATATAGTTAAATTAAAGTCTCTCGCAAATTCTTGCAGTTCTTTTTTCTCACATCTCAGCAATGGACGATGTAAAGTAAGCCCTGATGATTCTAATAAATTCTCTAGAGGGATACCCTTTAAGCCAGCGACACCAGTTCCCCGAAAAAGTCTGAACAGAACAGTCTCAACATTATCATCTAAATGATGCCCCATAAATAGATCCTGCACACCTAGCTCTGCCGTTTTCTGAATAAAAAACTGGAAACGTAAATCCCGAGCATTTTCCTCATTTTTTTTCAGATCTGTAAAATCAAATTTCACTGAAATATAATTAAAATCTCGCTCTTTACAGTACTCACCAAGAGACTTACTTATTTGAGTAGATCCCTCATGCCAAGCGTGATCACAGTGTAAAACAAATATTTTTTCAGGCTTATATATTTTACTCAATGCCTGTAGCAAAACCATGGAATCTAAACCACCAGAACAAGCCACAGCAATAGATCGCTCTTCTAAATTCTTATCAAAGACATAAGCCTTTACCTTATTCGTTAAACTCTGCACGGGAAAAAGGTTCTTTAACTGTCTTCTTTGCCACTAAGGCTTCAGGCTTAACTAAGACATTTACTCTTTTCGAGATAAAAAGTATCCCATCTAACTGAGGGTCGACTAAGCCTTTATAGAAAAGGGCTGTGGCACTCACTAATTCATTATATTTATTATCATTAGCCTTAAATAATCTCTCTAACTTCTTTGCAGTAAGGTCTTGATAATCTTCCTCAATAGCCTCTGGCTCATCTACATACTGAACTAATTCTTTATCTACAGAAGCAGACACACTATAATCATCACCACCAGCGAAGTATAAAGCAGCAGAATAATCTTGTCCAGCATCTACCTGTTCTGGAGCTGAAAAATAAATATAATTCTCATCTAACATTTTCTTAGCTCTGCCGAAAGTAACAGTAGTAAGCTCGAAGTTAATTCTATCTGACTCTATTTTCCAGTCTTTTCCATATCTTTTAAGATACATACTGCCTTGAGCAAGAGCATTTATTTTCCCTCTTTCGTTAAAGTCGGGATTGACATCTTTAGTCTCACCGAGATAATAATCCACGGTAGTTACAGTAGAGTACATTTCTTGGTTTCTAAAAGCTCGCTTACGGTTAACAAGCTGAATATTCGGATAATTAGTCCAAAGCCTTTCCGTAAGCTTCTTATAATCATCTTTAATAATTCCATCTGCACTAATAAAGCTTTTACTATAAAAAGACATCAATTTTTCTATATCATGAGCATTCCAAGCAGAATAAAAATCATCAAGAAAGTGTTTTACTGGATGCTCTGAATCAGAGACTTCTTTTGCCGCAAGTACAGAAGAATTAAACAGAACAGCTGGAAAGAAGCCCCATAAGAGACTCGTTACAAGCGCCAATATGCTGATATTCTTACTAATGGTTCTTAAAATTCTTTTTCCCACAATACAATTATGATAATAGACTTAGCTACAGTATATCGCAATAAGCAAATTGAAAGTATTCACTATGGCATCGCAGTTTTAGTTAAAGGCGAAAAGATAATACAGTCTTGGGGGAATGCAGATTTTAAATGCTTTACACGCTCTATTATTAAACCCATTCAAGCTAAAGTTTCATTATCATTTATCGGCGAGGATATCCCAGATAAATATATAGCCATAGCCTGCGCTTCTCACAACAATACACCCGAACAATTAAAAACTATCCTTGACTTAAGCCAAGAATATGAAATTGAGGAAGATTCCCTAGAGCTCGGACTACTAAAAGGATCTAGCTCAAACAGTGGCTACCTCAAATCAAAATTCGCACACAACTGTGCTGGCAAACATACTTTAATGCGAATTAGCGAGAACTCTTTAAATATGCAGAATATAAATAAAACCGAGCCACTTCAAAGCAATTCAGAGACTATTTCGCCAGCAAATAACTATATAAACGAATCCCATCCTCTACAGAAAAGCATTTTGAGCGAAATTAAAAGATTAAGCGACATCAAGAATGATCAAGAAATCATTACTGGTATTGATGGTTGCGGATTACCGACTTTCCACCTCTCTCTTAAAGCAATGGCTAAAATATTTTCTAAAACAGCAGAAGAAAAAGAATATCAAAAAATTTATAAAGCCATGAACGAATACCCGCTTTTAATAGGGGGGGCGAATCAAATCGATTCACTGATAATGCAAGCTAGACCAAATCATTTCATGGCAAAAGGTGGAGCCGAAGGATTGATGGTAGTCTTAAATTTAATAAACCATGAGTGCCTTATTATCAAGATCATTGATGGATCATCTAGAGCTAAAAACATTATCACAAAAGGCTTCCTTGAGCACCTTGGCTGGCTTAATCCAGATGAAATCTTATTAGATGAAAATATTTTAAATAGTCAAGAATTAGTTATTGGTAATATTTCATTTAATGTTAGATGAAAATTGTTTATTTTGTAAAATCATCACGGGAAAAATACCAGCCAAAAAAGTCTTTGAAAATGAAAGCATACTTGCTTTTAGCGATATAAATCCTTGTGCTGAACATCACTACCTAATAATTCCGAAAGAGCATATTGAAAATTTAAACGAAATGCAAGATAATCACAAAAATATTCTTGGTGAAATTTTATTAACCGCCTCTCAATTAGCCTCTCAATTAGGCTTTGCCGAAAAAGGCTACAGAATAGTAGCAAACACTAATGAAGATGGAGGACAAACCGTTCACCATTTCCATCTTCATCTAATAGCTGGACGAAAACTGAATTGGCCTCCAGGATGAATTTCATATTCAGCCTAGTCTAAGCTTAAATTGTTGATTATTTCATGATATATTCAAATACATGCTTATCAACGATGATGTTACGACAGTAGGTATTGATTTGGGTGGTACTAAACTTGCAGCTGCTCCAATGAAAGGATCTATATTCGTTGAGTCAGAAATTATTAAAGAAGCGACCCCGAGTGGTACATCTGAAGATATCATCAGCACTATGTGTAAGATGGTTAAAAAAATCCAAGAGACACACAGTATCGCAGCAGTGGGGGTATCTACCGCTGGAATGGTAAATGAGAAAGGGGAAATGATAGGTTCATGTGGAAACATCCCCTCTTGGAAAGGAACTAAAGTAAAAAAGGAATTAGAAGCGAAGCTATTTATTCCAGTAATAGTAGAAAATGATGCTAACTGCTCAGCTTATGGTGAGTATGCTATCGGCTCAGGAAAAGATTTCAAATCCATGATCATGGTCACACTCGGTACTGGAATTGGTGGTGGCATTATCATTAACGATCAAATCTGGCGTGGAGCACATTTTGGCGGTGGTGAAATAGGTCATTTAAAACTACATAGTAACAGGACTCGTAGATGCACTTGTGGAAGCTGGGATTGCTGGGAAGCCTATGCTTCTGGGACTGGACTGAATAACACTGCTCGCACTTATTTAGCAGACCCTAGTATAAATAACTACAGCTTAATGGATAAGTACAATCACGGAGATGCTGATGCTATCGAAGTTATAAGCGTTTGGCACGACCATGTAGCACAAGGTATAGCTAGCTTAATTAATAGCTTTGATCCTGAAGCAGTCGTTATCGGCGGTGGTTTAGCACAGTTTATTAATTACCCTAATTTAAACAAAAAGCTCAAAGCTAGAGTAGTAGATGCTTTAAAGCCTTACATAAATGTTATTGAAGGCAAACTTGCAAATAATTCTGGCATGGTGGGTGCAGCCTGCCTAGCTAATGTCGAATTAGCTAATTTAAAAATGCAAGTCGCTTAAGCTGCAACTCCAGCATCAATATCAGGAATTTTATCTGCAATACCTGATCGCAAGATAGTCTTTTCTTTATTATTAATACTTGAAATCACCCATTTTTTAATAGGTGAAAATAAAGTTCCAGCAAATGGTAAGAAAGTAGCGTTACTCAAACCAGCACTCCACCCTTCAAAACGTTCCTTCCATGACTCTAGAGACTTAAGATCCGAAAGAGAGCCACCAAAATCTATCTTCATTTTCATCAAACCATTTAAGACCGTGGAAACTAAGAGCTTCTGAGCCACAATCGCAGAAGATTTCAACTTAACCCCAGTTTCTATATTCTCTAAATCTTCAGCTTTCACAATTTCATGCTTCCTTAATTTATCAAATACCGACAAAGTTCTTACAACAAGCATTGAATTAGCTGGTAGATCCAGAATCACAGACATAAATCTCTGCAAAGCTCTCGCAACAAAATTGCCTTGATCTCTTACAGCTCCACCTCGATTATCACCTAAGAAAGATAAGCCTTTAAATGCTTGAGCTAAGGCTTGAACACGCTGACTCGGATCTGAAATATCTTTAAATTTACCCTGCTCAATAATATCAATAAACTTACTCACAGAACCTCGAATCTTCTCTTTAGTAGAATCTTCTAATCCTAAATATGATGACATAGATAGGATCTTCTCAGGCAGACTGTATTCACCACTTTCTTCTTTATGCGTTAGCCCATCTAGAAAATTATTCCACTGATTTTTAAACAGCATGGCATTAGTAAGTAATCCACCGACGCCATTCACTGCCATCAAGACATTTCCCTTAGAAGTATCTACCACTCGATTCAAGTCACCAAGACTCTTCACTAAAGGAAAAAACCCCAATCCTCTATCTGCAAGATCATTCAAGAAATTACTATTTTTAAAATCTGGATTAGGATTAGCTTGCGGGTCAGCTTTCTCCATCATATTTAAACCAAGTGAAGCTAGTTTTAATAAACCAAAAGCCCCCATTATTTTACTGGAAATAAAAACTAAGGGTTTCGTAACCGTGGTAAGGGCTTTTGCCACAGGATTCTTTGCCGTTGTTTCATATTGGCTACGCCCTGTTCCCAAAAGAAAAGCTGGCATCGCCTCTTGTAAAATATTAAACTGCTTAGCATCTAATTTTGGCTGAGCCCCTTTATTTATAAGATTTGCTGGTGCGTTAAGAATCTTCTGTAATTGCCTTTGTGCAACAGGTAAAGATGACATTTCTTCTTTTAAAAGCTCTTGCTGATTAGCAAGTAAGAGCTGTACCCCACCCCATAATGCACCTAAGTTTACAAGAGAGTTCGCTAGAGATCTTTTCTTTTCATGCCCAAGTTGATAAGCTGCAATCCCTTTTTGTAGCTTCGAAAAATCTAATTTACCATCTGGACCATAAGCAGACTTTATCGTTAAAGTTTGATATGTCCCCCCTTTAATATCTTTAGTAAGTTCCTTGGGATCTGGGACATCACCATTACCTAAACCAAGAAGCGGCAGAGCCTCTTTAAGAGAGCTTGGATTAAGTGGATTGGTTCCCATTGACAAGCGAATTATCGTAAAGTTACAATAATCACATCACGTATTACACTTTAATTCTACAAGACGTAA
>RFQS01000321.1 GCA_009924885.1 Pseudomonadota bacterium
ACTGCCCAAGCATTACGCTCTTGTTTAACAAGAACTTCATTGCTCATGCGTTCTACCGCTTTGCTAATTACGTCTAGACGACCACGACGGGCATAGCGCTTTAAAAAGCTAACGGCACTATCTAAACGATAGGTCGAAACTTTTAGTTCGCTAAAACCTTCTACGGTTGAAGAAGGTAGTCCGCCTGCAACGCTCTGACTCCATACAGTAACATAATCTTGGTTCTGATCGAACCATAGATCAAGAGGAAGACTTGGATTGTCGTCTTCGTCGTATGGTGCGTCTGTATAGATTGCGCTAGCTGTGCCAGCTTGCATAAGTACTTTGCTAATAACTGGGCCAATAAATGCAGCAAAGGCTTCGGAAGCTTCACGAGCAACGGTAGTATCTCTACTACCCATGGCTTTTACAAGCTCAACTTGTTCTGGTGTATTTTTTAGTTTGATTTTCATTTTTTATAATCTCCTTAAATTAGAAGTTGAGTTTGATTAGAGCAATACCATTAACTGGTACGCTAAGCAATGTGCCGACTTTATTTGCTGCACCAGCATTTGTCGTGCTTAATTCACCAGCGGTTGTGCTTAGATAAACTCCAGCGCCAACAGAAGCAGAGCCGATCTGAGTTCCACTATAAGCTATTACGCCTCTTGTAAGAACTGGAACAGCTTGTCCGCTGACTAGAACATTTTTCTCTGCTGCTTTACGAGGATTGAAAATTAGTTTTTCGCCATTTTCATCTAGCTCTTGAGTGCTGAGTAATGTTATTCCAAGGGCTGCGTCTCCAGAAGAGGCTGCAGCGACTTTAGATGTTAAAGCATATCGATTGGAAACGGTGTTAGCAAATCCAGCGCCTACTAGACCAGCCATATCGACTGGTACTTCTCCTAGGAAACCTGTTCCTGGAGGATTTGTAGAGGCTACTACTGGTTGAAAACCGTCACCAATTACTTTTACTACTGTACCGGCGGTAGCAACAACTCCTTGGGAGTCTTGATCACCTTGAACGGCAAATAGATTGACTACATCATGCTCGCTGTAGTCTCTGAATGGTTTTAGTGTATGTGCCATATTTTTTCTCCTTATTTAATGTCAAATCCTTCTAGACCGAAAGCTTTGCTATATTTTTCACGTAGCGAAACTTCAGCGGTTGTTGTTGAATTTGGAATTGAAGTTTTTTCAATATTTGTATTATCAAGAACTTCATCTACGACTTCGGTCGCAGATTGTTCAGAAGCCTTGACTTCTTCTTTGATTTCAGAAGCTTTCATTTCTTTCTCTTCCATCTTAACTTTTTTGGCTGCTTTATTTTTCTCTTTCATTAGAACAGACATTTTTTTCTTATAGGCAGCAAAAGCTTCTTCATCTAAATCTTTAATATCAGTAGCTAAGATTTGACGATCTTCATCAGATAGATCAAACTCTTCATCAAGTGCGGCCATTCTTAGATTGAATGCTTCCTCTTTAGCTTTAGCAATTTTTTCTTCTTCTAGTTTATTAAGAGCTGCTTTCACTTTTTCTAATTCTTCTTTGACTTTCGTGCTTTCTGTGGAAAGT
>RFQS01000322.1 GCA_009924885.1 Pseudomonadota bacterium
TACCTTATCTAAGAGCTTTGCGATGTATGGTGCTAGAGTCGGGGCTGCAACGCTGTTTTCGCCAGAATATGAAAATGTCTCTGAGTGGAAAGATATAGCTGGTGGCATACTGAGAGGTACTTTAAGTAATCTTTCTAGAACCAGTCAAGAAATAGCTTTAAAGATACTGTCAGATTCCTCTAGGCTGGCATCTATTCATGAGTTTCAGCGTAATACCGTCGCTATGATTAATAAGCGTCGTGAGCATTTTGTAAATAAAATCACCCCGATTTTACCAGAAGAATTAGAGATGATAAGCCCCGATGGTGGTTTCTTTTTATCTTTTAGGCTGAGGAATGAAGTCCTAGAGCGTTTCCCAGATTTCGCGAAAAGGCTTTCGGAAAGCTTTATCTCTAGTAGTGTTTACATTCCAGTTCTTTGTGAGCAGTTCATCCGCGTGCCTATTTGTGGCTTAAGGGAAGAGCTTTTAGATTTAGTCGCAGAGAAAATCACCGAGCATAGTGCGAAGATTTTCGGAAAAGTTCATTAATTAACTTGTGTTCTTGCCCTGCCATCAAGTGCTATCTTTGATAGTAAGTAGTTTGAGATGAAAGAAAAAGCGGTCTTAATTGACATAATTAGTTCAGATATTACTAAAAGGGAATCAGAGCTTAGGCTTGAGGAGCTGAATAGTTTAGTTAAAACTTATGGTGGAGTGAGTTCTGAATATATAATACAGAAACGCAGTAGTCCTAATTATAAGACTTATGTCGGTGAGGGTAAGCTGACTGAGCTTTTAGATCGTTTTGAAAACTTCGATGATTTAGATGTAATCATTATTAATAATATTCTTAAGCCAAGGCAGATATATAACTTAGAAGAATTCTGTATTAATTATCAGATTGAAAAGAAGAAAGAGGATGAGGAGAGCTTGCGCTGGGAAAATCCTAAGAAAATTAAAGTCTGGGACAGGGTTGATTTAATTTTAAAGATTTTTGATAAGCATGCGACTACTGTTGAAGCTAAGTTACAGATTGAGCTTGCGAGTATTAAGCATATGGGACCACGAATATTTGGTATGGGTTTAGAGCTTTCTCGTCAGGCTGGTGGTATCGGTACTATCGGTGCTGGTGAATCGAATACGCAGATGATGAAACGGCACTTACAGAAACGTGAAAAACTTATAGAGGGAAAGATAGAACAGTATGGTGATGTACAACGCCGTCACCGTGATTCACGCCGCAATAAAAATTTTAAAACCATCGCCCTCGCTGGCTATACTAACGCTGGTAAAAGTACGTTAAAGCGTGCACTGACGAAAAAACAGAATACTTATGTAGCTGATGAGCTTTTTGCTACTCTGGATTCTACTGTAGGAGAGCTTTATTTACCTATCTCTCAGCAGAAGGTGATGATCGCAGATACTATCGGATTTATCCAAGACCTGCCCCCAGATTTAATTGATGCTTTTAAATCCACACTAGCAGAGATAGTTGAGGCTGATATTATTTTTCATTTGATAGATATTTCAGATAAAAGTCTTTTTTTGAAAATT
>RFQS01000323.1 GCA_009924885.1 Pseudomonadota bacterium
TAATAGAATGTATGGTGGCTTAAAAAATAATAATATTTACGCTATCGCAAGTAGACCTGGTCAAGGGAAATCTACATGGCTAAACGATATTTGTTTTAAAACTTCTATCAATCCAAAAAATAAAACTAAAACATTAATTCTTGACACAGAAATGCAGACCATAGATATTCAATTAAGGATGGTGGCTTCATTAACTGATGTACCAGTCTGGTATCTTGAAACCGGAAATTGGCGCAAGAACGAAGAGATGACAAAGAAAGTAAGAGCGGCTTGGGAGAAAGTAAAAACATACGAATATTTTCATTATCACGTAGGAAATAAAAACATAGATCAAGTATGTTCTATTATTCGGAGATGGTATCTTTCTAAAGTTGGTAGAGGAAATCAAGCTATGATTGCTTATGATTACATTAAATTAACTGGAGAAAAGGTTGGAGCAAATTGGGCAGAGCATCAAGCTATCGGAGAAAAGATTGATAAACTTAAAAGAGTTTCAGAAGAAATACATTGCCCTATCGTTACTGCTATGCAGTTGAATAGAACTGGCGAAAGTTTTAATAGAAATTCCAATAATGTAGTTGATGATAGCTCTGTGATTTCACTTTCTGATAGGCTACAATGGTTTGCCTCATTTGTAGCCATCTTTAGAAGAAAAACTCTTGATGAAGTTACGCTTGACGGACAGGCGTTTGGAACACATAAACTAATTCCAACAAAAACAAGATTTCAAGGTAAAGATGCGGCTGGACATCAAGATTTAGTCAGAAGATTAGATTCTTCTGGGAAAGAAATATGGGCTCAAAATTATCTTAATTATCAAGTAACAAATTTTAATATAGAAGAACGCGGGTCTTTAAGAGACGTAGCTGAAAGTCAAAGAGAGCAGTATGAGCTAAATGATTCCAATAGAAATGATGGAGAGTTACTATGAATGTTGAATTAATATCAATTACAAAACCAGAAATCAAAGATATTAAGAAAGCAGAAGATTTAGTCGCTTACTGTGCTAGAGTGAGCAATCCTTCTAATCAATTAAATTTAGACACTGCACCTAAATTATTAAAATTTTTAATAAACCACAAACATTGGTCGCCATTTGAGATGGTAGATATGTGCGTAGAAATTAAGACCAGTAGAGCTATTGCAGCTCAAATCTTAAGACATAGATCATTTTCATTTCAAGAATTTAGTCAAAGATATAGTAGCGCTACAGAGTATGAAGATATAGAATTAAGGCTACAAGGCAATAAAAATCGACAAGTCGGAGAAAATTTAATACCTATGACTCATCCAGCGTATGAAGAGATAAATCATTTAATAGCGGAATCAATTTCTATATCTCAACATTGCTATGAGACAATGATAGACAATGGGATAGCGAAAGAAGTTGCAAGAATGGTGTTGCCATTAAATACTCAGACAACAATATACATGAAAGGAACCTTAAGAAGCTGGATCCATTATATTCAATTAAGAACAGAGCAAAACACCCAAAAAGAGCATAGGCAAATTGCCGAAAAATGTAAAAAAA
>RFQS01000324.1 GCA_009924885.1 Pseudomonadota bacterium
TCAGGTGTAGTAAATAGTGAAGGGTCACCGATAATTTCTGAAACTGCGTCTTGATTTAGTTGAGCGAATACGCCTTCAGGCAGGCTCGCAATTCGTTCAGCGAATTCTGAGTGAGTATAAACTCGTGAGATAAAATTTACACCATTTACGGTGAAAGGGTAATCAGTATAAGTAGCGTTTGTCATTTTAGTTCTTTTCCTTTTCTTTAGTGTTATTGACAATTGTAGCGATTTTCTCTAAATTAGTCAAGCGAGTGTTTTCTCGCTGACTTTCAACAAGTTTGATAAATTCATCTAATTTCATTAGTCATTTACCTTTACTGCTATTGTGCGATAGTGGTAATTCCCACCCTCGCTACGGACACGAACAAGATAAGCCTCAGCGTCAGAATAATAAACTGAGTCATTACGCTTCTCAGCGTCAATAATTTCTCCAATAAGAGATGATGAACGATAACGCTTGCCAATTAGCAAGTTTTCAATTGTGTATAAGTTAGCCATTTTTAGCCACTTCCTTTCTTTATTTTATTAGTCTTATTATTTCATTTTTAGGGGAAAAAGTCAAGGCGACACGCCGTTGATTTTTGTGAGGTGGGTCACTTTGTCTGACCCTTTTTGATGATCGCATCAAGTTTCTTGATAGCGTTTTTTAGTTCAACATCATCAGTATGAATGTCAGAACCCCAATAGTTATCTAGTTCTAATTTTCTAACTTTATCCATTTTAGTTTTCCTTTCTTTCTTACTCCGTAAGTCTAGCAGAAAAATCTCAAAAAAGCAAATCCAAATCACGCTCAGATTTTGTGAGAAATTTCACAAAGCACGTAAAGGGATAAAACGGACATTTCGCCCCCCCCGAGCCAAATCGGACATTTAGGACATGTGACCAACACCACAACGACACGCCATAAATAAACTTGACTTTGTCAGTCTTATTTGTTATTATTCTCCTATAAATAAATAGAGACATTAAAGGTAGTGAGCCTAGCAAATAAGTGTGATGAAAGTCACAATGAGCCTAGCAAATAAATACCCCAAAATGTCAGACCCCTAGTATAGGATTAGATTACTAAAAAGAAAGGTAGGTAAGTAAAAATGCTTACACTAAGTTATACAATAGAAAAAGAAGGAAACTATGTTTCCGTAGAAAATAGACTCATGGTAAGTGAGTATCAAATAAACGATTTACTAGATACGCTGGTATCTCATGGATACACAGTAGAATCAGTTTCCGTCACTGACGGAGATTACTCTCAGCATTGGAACGGCTAATGCTAGAGTTTCTTGTTATTGTTCAAATGTCAGCGTTCGCTGCTATGATTTACACACAAATTAAAAAACACTAAGAAAAGGAATAAAAGAAAATGGATAGATACCTAACAATAGAATTAGATAGTTATGGATTAGAGATTAGTGGAGCGCAGGGATACCTTAGCGCATCATGGCTACTCATGGGGATTGTTCTCATGTCAGTGGTAGGGTATAGAATTATCAAAACAATTAGAAAGGCTAAGTAAATGATAAACTCAGTA
>RFQS01000325.1 GCA_009924885.1 Pseudomonadota bacterium
TACTTCTCTTGCTCCGCCTTTCCTGACATTCATTCCGATAGTCGCAGATATAATAACGACAAGGACTGTAAATAAACAGGCTTTTACTAAGCAGATCAGCATATCGCTTATATGAAAAAAACTCATGATTCCTGATTGAAAGCTGCTCCAGACTAGTCCTTCATTAATCCATACCGTAAGAAAAGTACTATAGGTCCCCAATATGACGGCAAGCCAAAACACCAACGGTGCTAAAACTAATCCAGCCAGCATCGCAGGTAAAACTAAATAGTAAATAGGATTGATTTTTAAAATTTTCAGTGCATCTAACTGTTCCGTGATTTGCATATTTGCAATTTCAGCAGTAATCGCTGTCCCATATTGTGTTGCTATCATGAAACCACCCATAATAGGTACCAGTTCGCGGCTCATCGTTAAAAGTGAAAGTATGCCAAGTTTAGAACCTACGCCTTTACTAACAAATTGTGGTCCTAGTTGTACACCGATTACTACACCGAGTGCTATAGCAATTACTATGGTTGGTAAGGTTACGGAGCTAGTAAATCTTGCGCCATAACTAATTAAATTAGGCAGGAAAATTTTGCTTTTAAAAAGATATTGTAGGGTTTTAAAAAAATTTAAAACAACCTTCGCGATAAGTTCCAATATTTGCGATATTTCAGCAAATGTTTGTTTTAAATTAATCTGCATCAAAGCTTGATTATAGCTAGGAAAGCTGTAAATTTAAAGCATATTTATTTAATTTAAGTTCAACCTGTTGATTAGACTCGGTTTTAAAGTTAATGAAGCTAGTATCTTTACTATTGGTTCTAATAGAAATATTTTTCAAGAAGTCTTTGTGTAAAAATTTTAGGTACTTATTGTCTCTACTGTTAACTAATTTAACGAAGTCTTCAAAGTTAATATGATTTCTTTCAAGGCAGTCCATGACCATGTCGTATTGATCTGGCTGTATTGTGCCTTGGATAAAGCCTTTCCAAATCTCTGCATCAAAAGCTATGGATTTTAGTGAATTTCTAATTGCTTTATTAGTATTTTTTAGCGATCGATTGATGATTAATTTTTTAGATTTTTCGTTCTGAGTAACAGTCTGGAAGCTTTCATGACTATCTTTGGGCTTGCTTAAATCGAAAACAAAAAATTGCCTTATTTCCTCCATCATTGGTCTGAAAAATTGTAATTTAAACTTAGCTGAATTGTCTTTATCGCGAAAGAAGTTAATGATAACTTTGCCGTATTGATCACCACTTGCCGTAGATCTATCTAATTCTTCACGTAAAAATTCAACATCTTTGGCAATATTCTCAACGCTATCGAAAAAATCTAAAAAGATTTTCTTTGCTTTGGGGAAATTTTTTAAATGTGCAAAAGGATTCTTCTTGAAGTATTCAGAAATCATTTTTGCTTTTTTCTCTTTGGATACATCAATCCAAGGCTCAATGAAATTATCTGGACTAGGCCTCGGAATTACTTGATTAATTCGAGTTAAATTAAAATCTACATTATCACCATAAGTTTCTACTTTAGCTG
>RFQS01000326.1 GCA_009924885.1 Pseudomonadota bacterium
AACAATATATCCTTTAAAAGTTTGACCAATATCAGTTGTACCAGCTAAAATGTATTCTTGAATTACATAATGAGATGCAGAAAATGTATAAGAAGTACTGGCTGCATCAGCAGCAATAATAGCAGCACTTACATCAGTACCATTATTATCTAATTGAGCATCACTTAAAGAAGAATATGATTTAGCTGTTTTAATAAGCCATAAACTATTACTAAATTGTGTAGTAGCTTCTGCTCCTGTTAAAATTTTACGTACAGAGTTAACTTCTCCTAATTGAGATTTAATTGTTCTAAACTCACTCCTAGTTTTAGTAGGTAATACATTAGAAGATGCTGTATTATCTACATATTTTAACTCTCCTAATACTATATCATACCCACTAGGAATTAAAGCTTTAATAACAAATTTAGGGTCTTGTAATCTTTCTACTTGCTCATAATAAGTATCATAAGTAACAATATCAGCTGGAGTAGGATTAAAAAATCTAGATTGTTTAACTTTAGCAATCCCTCCAGCTGCATTAATTTGAGCTAATACATTAGAAGGAAAAAATCTATAGGCTATTGCTTCACCTTTAGAATTTTGAGAAACATAATAATCTAAACCTACAGCTTCTGCTGAAGATTGAGAATTAGGTTCAGTATATGCCGGAACTGCAAATACTGCATACTGTTTTGAAACTTCTAATAAACTACTTAAAGCAGTAAAATTTACTGTTTTAGTTGATTTGAATTTTTCTCCATCTAATTCAATTTCTAAATTAGTAAAAGTTAAAGAATCTGAAGTGGTAGAAGAAGTTCCTTTATCTGTTACTAAGCTAGTAACGTAAGTTTTAGTTGCTCCTTTTGTTCTACCTACTTTCTGAATAAAATGAATTGGGTCTAATAATGGCATATTTATCTCTTTTAATTAATTTTTTTAATTAGTTAATTTAGAGAGCTTAAAATAGCTCTCTTAAGTAATCTTAATAAATACCAACTGAAGTATCTCCTAAAATAACCAAACGTTTTTGGATATCTTCTACTTCACATACTGTTACATGAACTACGTTTTCTGGATACTTTAGATAAACCATACCTGCATTACCAAGTTGAAAAGCATAACCTGGAGCATTTGGAGGTGGTACATCTACAGAAGTCCTAGTCCATAGTCCAGGTTTTCCTCCCATTTCTTCAGAAATACAGTACTGTGTTCTACCAGGCTGTTCATTTTCATTAGAAACAAAAATAATTTTATTCTTAGGTAGAATACCATGATAAGTACCATCTCTAGGGTCTTTAAAGTTTACATTAATTGTATAAACAGGAATACCTGCAATAGCTGCAATATTACCAGTACTATCTACAGATAATCCATTCAAACCTATTCCTCCTCTATCAATAATAGTAGGCTGAACTGAAACTGTAGAATCTCCAGCTACTGCACCAATTTTAGGAATCCATCCTCCTAAAGCTAATAATATCTGTCTACTCATAGATAGTACATATTTCATTTCAGGGTGCATGTACATTGCTGTCAAAGGTTTATTAT
>RFQS01000327.1 GCA_009924885.1 Pseudomonadota bacterium
GTTATATTTGCTCATTGTTTTAGGTTACTTTTTGCTATTGAAACCTATATACAATGAGCTTTTTCTTCTTAATTTAACTTCAGGCTAGATTCTAGGTTTATCTTCTTTTCTCGTCCGCCGTTCATCAATACCACGTATTCTAGAGCACTTAGGAGGTATTTTGAATTCACAGAGTGTGTTGTTGCCGATAGATATCATGCTGAGAAAAATTTTACGAAATGGTTACCTGAACGCTCGATTGCTGTCTCCATTAATTTCTGCACCCGCATGGGATCTCGCTAAGATTTCCACAATACAGGATCCAGAAGAGTTTAATGTATATAGAAGCATGTTAGCTCATCTATTATTAAAAATTTGTTTGTCTGAGATTGATTCTCCATCAACCTGTTGTGCAAGATTAGCTGACCTTTTTGGAGAGGCAGCTAATTTTCCAGATGATCTTACTAAAAGTCAGTTTTTCGAATTCTTCAAATCATTAAAACCTCAAATGGAATCCTTTTAGTTGAACCCTCGACCGCCCCAGACCTTCTAGGTCTGGATTAAAAGATTCAAGTCAAGCTGACTTGTAATCAGGCACAAAAAGGATGACTCCTTTCTCATTAATTTAAGGTAATGAATAAAAGTGGTGCTGGAGAAAGGAGTTGAACCCTCGACCGCCCCAGACCTTCTAGGTCTGGATTAAAAGATTCAAGTCAAGCTGACTTGTAATCAGGCACAAAAAGGATGACTCCTTTCTCGTAATTTAAAGTAATGAATAAAAGTGGTGCTGGAGAAAGGAGTTGAACCCTCGACCGCCTGATTACAAGTCAGATGCTCTACCAACTGAGCTACTCCAGCAAAATCCTTAAATTAAAAAGGACACAGCGAAATTTCGCTTTTAGGGACTATTGCCAATCTTCAATTTCTGCGTTTTCGTCGTCCTCATGATCCTCATGTACTCCTAGTACATTGCGGTCATTCGTCCTCCTCAGCCTTGAACTTGCACGTTTGGCAACAGTCCAATTATAACAATTAATCAAGGCTTGTCAAAAAACTTCAAAGCTTCTTAAGAATTATTTAAAAGCTTCTATATTTTCTAAGTCGCTTAAAGTTTTTTCAACTGCTAAATTTTCGTTCTCTAAGTCAGTAAGATAACGAATTCCTTGATTAAGAGAGCGAGATAATAATATTCTACGGTTATCAACAGCAAGAATCAAAATTTCACTACCATCAGGTAAAACCTCTCTTTGAATGATGTTTATTTTATAACGCTTATCGGCATTACTGAAGGTGCTTTTAATCCTTACAAAATTATCCAAGAATTTAGGAATCTTCCATTCACCACTTTTCACCTTATTAATAAGGAAATTAGTGCAAAGCCACATAAATATTAAAAACGAAACAACGCTAGTAACTTTACCCGTAAAATCAAAATCAGTCATTATTAACTAAAATATCAAAAAACGCCTGCCTAAAGAACATTTTTTCTGGAGCTTTTTGATTATTTAGAAAATCTAATCTTTCTTCTTTCACTGGAATCAAACAGGTACT
>RFQS01000328.1 GCA_009924885.1 Pseudomonadota bacterium
TGGGCCCGTATAGATTGGCTGGTTGTAAGGATATAAAATTTTTTTTATGAAAATTTTTAATATATTGAGCGTACTTAAGGGTTGCTATTTTAGCAATCGCATAACCTTCATTTGACTTCTCTAACTGTGAAGACAGAAGATATTCTTCTTTTATTGGTTGCTTCACTTCTTTAGGGTAAATACAGGCGGATCCTAGATTAATAAATTTGTTCACATCGTGGATTAAGCTCGATTTTAAAAGATTAAAACCTATCATGATATTTTGATATATATATTCAGTCTTATTTAGGGTGCTCCACCGAAGATTTGAAATTATCCTTCATGAGATTGTTCTCTCCAGTCCAGATGAATGAATGTTGGGAAGCAGCCATGAGTAACAATTCAGATGCACTCAAGAGTCATCCCCTCTTAGTGGAAAAGATTAAGGCAAATGAGTTGTCATGGGTAGAAATGGAAAAGTACTTCCTAGAAGTTGAGCAATCCAAATCATTTATAATGGAATTTCGCCGTTTTTCAATCACACCAAAGCGAATGAAAGAGATAGTCTATAAGTATACCCCTCCCCTACTGAGAATGACGGGCCACGAATTTAATAAAATTATGGACTTCAATTTAGCCAAGGATGGGCTTCAGCCGCCATTCAAGCTCCAACACTGCCTCGAATCCATTCTAAAGTTTGGAAACAAGAAGGTCGTTACACTTTCACAACTGGAGAGCTATCTCGGCTGTGAGCCTTCTTACCTGGATTACCAATTCTCCAAGCTGTTTGAGATGCTAGAGAATGATTCCAGGGTTAGGATTTATAAAAATCTTATTTATGATTACAGAAGAGCAAGATTTCTGGAAAATACAACGTCTCTTAAAGAAACAAACTTCAAGAAAGTGACAGAGAGTGAACATGAATAACGAATAGTACGACTTGAATCAGAAAATCTTTCTTGCAGCTCGAAAAGTGAAAAAATGGAATGCCTATATAATAGTTAGCCTAGACTTTACTTCCACCGTTCTTAGGGGCTCGCGAGAAAGAATCAGATAGTGGTATGATTATAGGAGCTTAGATGTTTACCCAGAGGTAAGGTTCGCGAAGAGAATAATACTAAAGAAGCCTTTCACTCCTCTCCAGTGCAAAGAATCTTTGGGATGGCTAAATTATTCTTCAAGAGCACGATAAAGGGAAATTATCATGCAAACATCACCTGCTCTCCGCTATGTAAGGCTCGTGGCCCAAGATAGGTCCTCAATCGCTGATAATACTCAAGAAAACGCCTAACCATCCGATAAGACTGAAAATCTGGACAGGAATAATTAATGGCAAAATCCATGACAGAGATCTATTTGGACGCGCTTAAGGCTATCAATGGTTGGGCCACCGTTTCTGAGTGGGCTATAAAAGTTGGTGAGCTTTATCCAGAAATTTTGGAAAAGGCAGAAAAAGAAGCGAAAGCATATGAAAATCCATCCACTGGTTTGCGTGAAATTGCAGCTCGGATCAGTTCTGCGATTTCAAGAAGTGCTTATCAGGGAGTCAT
>RFQS01000329.1 GCA_009924885.1 Pseudomonadota bacterium
TACTACTTTCGCTTTGAACTCTGAACTATATGGCTTGCCTCGGGGCATGGTATTCTCTCCTCTCTTACCTTACCCTTCTCTTTTAACACTTTCTTGGCCCTATTTCTTCAGGCCACTATAAGATACAGATAAAATCAATCCAAGAGGAATTAATTTAGCTAATGGCTTTCTAAGATTGAGTTATGATGAAAGCTCTAAGCCTGTTTTTACCCTAGAAAATCATAGTCCAGAGCAGCTTAATATCTATATCTGTGACTATGAGTATAATCCAGCGGCTAATGATTTGGAACTAAATACATTTCTTGACAACGTCCTAGAGAAAGCAGATCAGCAGATCATTTCAAGATTAGTCGCTAGTTGCCTAGACATTAAGACTGCCAGAAAACGTGCTGGCAGAGGATTAAGAGCTGTAATAAATTATGGGGATGGAGCTAATGGAAAAGATACTCTAAGAGAGATATTTACTCAGTTAATAGGGAAGCATAGATTTACTAGCATATCCTTGCAAAGCTTCAAGGAAGCTGATTCGGGAAGGAGATTTGGGATTTTTGATTTATATCGCTCTGCAATTAACTGGTCTTCAGAAAACAGCGCGATTAATTTAGATAAATCGCAGACCCTAAAAGCTGCTATTACTGGTGATCCGATACAGCTTGAGAGAAAGAATAAAGATCCGATAGAAACTAGTCCTAGGGCGATTTTCTTTTTTAATATGAATGGAACACCTAATATTAGTTCTCTAGGCGAAGCTGTGAAATCTAGGCTATGCCCGATAGAATTTAAAAATACTTTTAAGACTAATCCTAATCCGAGTATTAGCACAGAAAAGAAGGCGGACCCTCGATTTAAGGAAGATCCAGAGTTTATTAAAAAGACTATTCTTCCAGCTTTACTGAATCGAATTATAGATGCTTTCAGTAAATTATTAGATGAAGGGATAGATTATAGCTCTAAAGAAAAGCATTTCGAGGATATAGCTAGAAGCAACAATCATCTCTTAGAGTTTATCGAGGAATCATCTTTAGTGGAATGCTCTTCAAGTGAAGGTCTTAACGTTAGTGAAGTCTATGAATTTTATGTGCAGTGGTGCTTAAGCTCTGGACTGGCTCATGATAAGAGTGAGATTTCTAAAAGTGCTTTTATTAGTGATTCTGATAAATTTATTTCTAATCCAGCCGAGATAAGTAAGAAACTAGGAGATTGTTTACCAAATATCAAGAGGGGGAGAGTGAAGCGAGAGGGGAAATCTACAAGGGTGATTGGGCTGAAGAGGGCTTAGCTAGAAAATAAATTTTTTGAATTTAGAATAACCTTTATTTATAGAAAGCAATCTGTTTTAGAAGCACATGTGCTTTATCAGTCTAGTTTAGATCATTTATCTGGAGATCCCGTCTATGAGTTTTGAGCAGGCTATTCATTTAACTGAAATATTACTTGCTATCTCTTTAATTCAGCAGAGCTTAGAGCATCTTAATTCAGCTAGTGATGAAAGAAGACTTTTTATTCCACAAATACTTT
>RFQS01000330.1 GCA_009924885.1 Pseudomonadota bacterium
ACAGGAAATTCAAAGCACGCATCATCTCTAGGGATCAAATTTCGCTTAATTAAATTAAACTCTAAATCTGTTTTTAAATTCACTATCTCAGTTTCAACGGCAACACTGTCACAAAATCCACTATATATAAGATTTAATTCTTTTCCCTGGATGGAGATCGCTAGGCCGTACCCATTAGGTATCGTATGCGAGGATTGATAGGCACCACTCCTATCGAGCAGAAGAAGATATAAACTAGGGGCATGAATTTCATGCCCCTCTTCTCCCCCAACGATACCGAAATCATTTCTCATGAGGAGAATATGCTCATCAGAAAAAGCCATTTTATGAAATGGCTTTTCAGTTAATATGGGTATCCTGCATGATGGCTCAAGACACTCATCGAGGACCTTTATATCATTTTGAGATAATAAAAAACTCGTGCTCCTAATTGTCGCATAGTCGAATACCTGGAAGTAAAACTCGCCATTTTTCACATTAAACACCTAAGACTCCCTGCTAAGATTATTAAACCCTAATAAATGAGCTTGACTTGAATATGCTTTCTGCGTTTCTGGGCTCGCCCGCATTGCGAGCTTTAACGCTTTTTCAATTTGTTTACGGTTTATCGTTAAACCATCTTCATTTAAGGTGTAATGTTTTTCATTGGTAGCAATACTATGACCAAGAAAATCCGACGCTTCTTTCACATCATAGTCGAGTACTGTTTTCAGATAAGAATTACAGGTCCTTCTGAGATCCTTAGGTATATAAATATTCTTGTAAGGTAGGTTAAGTTCTTTGATAGCAGCATCGGTTACCTTATTAAACGTTTCTAAAAATTTGGAATCGTCCCGTATGAATCTACCTTGTTTTTTGTCCCAAAAAACAAAAAGGTATGGATACTCAACATACTCACCGCTGATAAGGCCGTACCTGGGCACATCCTTAAACCTGGTTAGTATTTCTTCAATATATGAAATGGCAAAGTCAGAGAGCAGTATTACTCGCTTACTCTTTCTCGTTTTTGGCGTGAAAATCTTTGTATCTTTTTTGGGCGAATACAAATCAATGATCTGTATCGCTAAAGGACGACCAGAGCTAAATATTATATTACTTTCACTTAAAGAGTGCATTTCCCCCGGACGTAGCCCCGTCTCTGCCCAAAACTGAAGATGTTTGCCAAAGTCATAACCACAATCTAAATTTTTAATAGCAGAGCAATTCTGGATAGCACGAATAAGATCTTCTGGGTAAATGACACTCCTAACATCTGCATCATGATCAATCTCCCCTTTCTTATACTCAAAGATATTCATCTTAGATGGATCACACTGAAGAGAATAACCCTTCTCTTTCGCAGTATTTAAAAAATTCCGAAAAACTTTACGCCAATTATTTCGAGTTGCTGGCTTTATCACTCCCTTGCCACGTATTTTTTTTGTAAAAAACAAACTCTTCGTTGAGCTCCCTCGACGATTTGATGCTCGCGTTTTAAGTCAAATGAAAGAAAGACTTGGAG
>RFQS01000034.1 GCA_009924885.1 Pseudomonadota bacterium
AGAATTTCCTTGCTATTCGTTGTTTCGCGTAACTCCTGTCATAGAAATAACCTCATCTAGGCATTTTTATCAGATGGAGTTTATCTTCAAGTTAAGACCTTGGACTTTATTAAAAAGGTATTTCGGTATTAGATAGTTTTTTTTCTATCTAGTCTAAAGCAAGCTATCGGCACATTCATAACCTTCGGATGATAGATTCCATGACCCCAGAAACCATCTTCCCCAAAGGCTTCTCCGTGATCTGCTGTTAAAATGACTAAAGTATTTTTAGGTAAACTATCAAAGAGTTCAGGAAGCTTACTGTCACAGTATTCTGCTGCTTCTATTTGTGCTTTATGTAATTTCTTTCCTCTGTTATTAAGTTCATCAGAATTTTCTTGAGGAGGAAAATTCATTTCGCCACGGGCTTTTATTCCATATTCTTCTCTATCATCACCGTAGTGCATGTATGGTGAATGTGTTTCGATTAAATTCATAAATGCGAAGAATGGTTTATCTGTAGCTTTCTGTGAGAGCTTTTCTGTAATGTAGCTAATTTGCTCAGTGAAGGATTGAGCTCGTTTAAATTGAAAATCTTGAAAATTCTTTACTAATACTTCTTTAGCGAACCAAGAAGCTGCTCCTGAACCGACGGTGTAATATTCAAGCTCATTAAAACCATGAATTATATCTTTGTCACTTTGGGGTAAAATCACAGTTAAATCGTTAATAGCTTCAGCTCTTGCTTCACCTGCTTTTTTCATGGTGATTAGCTGAGTGTGAAATCTATTTAAGTAAGGAATTGGTTCATAAACGAGTGGCAGAATACCAGCAAAAAAAGAAATATGTGACGGAAGAGTATAAGTAGCTGGAGCCCAAGCACTGTAGATTTTTGCATATGAATCTAGAATGGGTGTTTGAGCGGCTTCTAGAGTGTCATATCTGCATGAATCGTAGACTATCCATAGATAGTTTAATTTTTCTGATGAAGAGTTAAGCTTAAAAGCTTTTTTGAATGAGCCTTGTAGAAATGCATTGTTGTCACCACCGAAACGGATTTTCTTTTTGATTTGGGTTAAAAGCTTTTTAAGCATAGGCATTCATCTTAACATTTGTAGAAATTTTTCAAAATGCTATTAAGCATGAATAATATTAGATTTTTCCAATATCGCATAAGGATTTAAAGCTTCAAGAAGTCTAAGTGAAGCATTTTTAATGTAATCCAAAGGTTTGTTGTAAATTTTAGGTAATTGATCATTGTGTTCAGCTGCTTGCGATCTATTTGCAAGGCTGACGCTTGCCCAGTTAATGGCGTACTGAGCAGCTAATAAAATTTTAGTCATGGATTGAGGAATTTTATTTTTAGTTATTCTAATAACTGGATCAAAAAAGCTTTCTAACAAGAAGCCGAAGCCAGAATAATTTCTATCAGCGTTATTACTAATAAATTTATCGAAATCAGAGAGATAATTTTGAAAAAAGCGTCCTAAAATCGCGAGAGGATTGTTTTTCGTTAAGGTCCCAATGTATGAAATCCCACCAGCTAAAACAGTCCCAACGGCAAAAATACCATTTTTTCGAAGATACTCTATGCTTAAATTCTCTTTCTGAAGATTTTTAAGATTATTAAAGACTTTTTGAAACATTTTAAGAGCTTGTTTAGGACCATCCATTAAGTTTTCATAAGTCCCGTCTTTTAACTGTAGTGTTTCTTCAATTGCTTCAGCTGTGTTAGTTGCAGCTACTACAATATTCCTATTTAAATACAGCTCCTCAATTGGCTTAGTTAAAGAGTTGAAAATATCTTTAACTGCAGCAGCAATTCGTAAAGAATCTTTTCTTTGGATAGATTTTATTATTTTTTCAAATGCTTTGGAGATTAAGCCAATTCTTGGTGTTTCATTAATTATTTTATTTATGTGAGGTACCCCTTCTAGAAAAGGAGTTGATAAATATCCAAGAATAACTGCGGCATTGACTTTTGGTAATATTTTCGAATCTTGATTATTCGCAACCCTATTGAAGTATTCACTTATTTTACTTGGCATCGCAAGGTTGCGAGCCTCTGTATACTGTTGAGATTTTCCAGTTTGATTTAGGAGATTTTCTTGCTCGGATTTAGATGTTTTGGCTTCTGTTTTTTGAACAGGGCCAGTCCTTAGAGCTGCTAGGGTTTTCTAAAAGAGGGGGATTATTTATACTTGTTGCGATTAAGCTTGCAGTCATTCGGCTTTATGCTTTTAATGTATTTAGGGCTAATAAGTTAGTTGTTAATAAATATTATAATACATATTGTCATATTGAGTTTTTAATTTTCACAACGGTTTAGCATTTACTTTCCATGTTATAAATATATCTATGATCAGAAAAATTTTAGTTTCTAGTTTACTTGCAGCTTCTATGGCGAATGTTACAGCAGTTTTAGCAGATGCTTACTATCCCGCTCTTAAGCCAGCTCAGCGTTCATATACGACTTTAAATAATGTTAGTTCTGTTAGTGACACTAGTATCACTGACCTGCAAGCTCAAATTGATGATTTAGATGCTAGATTAAAAGCTACTTCTAGTGAGTCTACTTCTTTAAGACAAGATTTAGAAAGGCAGATTGCTGCATTAAAGCAAAGTCTTGAAGGACTTAAGGCTCAAAATACTACTGTTCAATCTGATGTTAATTCTTTAAATACTAAGGTTGTAGGCTTAATTGCTGAAAATGAAAAAAGAGCTAATGTTGAATTAGAGGAGTTTATTGGTCCATTTTTCACAGCACCAGCAGGTCTAGTTTTAGGGGCTGTGCGTGGTAGTGCTTCTAAGTCTGTAGATCATTCTAAAGATCTTTATGATGCTTTAGGCGGCGGCGTGTGGGGAACTGCGGTAGGTGCACCAGTTGGTTTTATTGGTGGAGCTGTAAGTGGTCTATTTACTGGTGGTACTAAAGGTCTTGTAGATGGTGTCGTTATTGGTGTAGAAGAGCCATTCAGCTTAAAAAGTATTAGTTCTGAAGGTAAATACTTAGATTTCGATTCTTACGATATATTCTAAAAATGGATAAAACCAAGATCGATGAAGATTTAGGTTTTCAAGAGTTTGACGTTAAAGTTCTCAGAGAGCTTGATTTAGATCCTCGATATCTTGAAAAGCTTGAAGTAATAGAGATCGGTGCTTTAAATGGCGAGATGCTTGATACTACTGAGCATTTTGAGGCCTTTTTCCCTAATATTAAGGACTTTCTTTATAAAGCTTTAGAGTATTCAAGAAAGCCTAATAAGACCTTAGATATGGATTTTCTTGACTATGGTATACAAGTTCAAGAGGAGCTTGGTATCGAAAAAGATGCTATCGAATCCATACTTCCTTATTATAATTCTTACGATAGTAGATCTGGAAAGGATTGGCGAAATGTAATTCCTATAACCCTCTTACCAGCGGTACTTGGGGCGATGGGTGCTATTGTTATTAACCCAAATTTAGTTACAAGTAAGTATGGTAAACGTGCTAATGAGCTAGAGGTGAGGGTAATTAAGTCATTAGCTAAAATCTTAGGTTATAAAGATATTAGCAAGGTGGGTGGTCTTTCTATTGAAGGTGGTACTAAGGGAAACATGTACGGATATCTCTTAGGCTTAAATAAAGCATTTCCTGGTATTCGTGAAGATGGCTTAATGGGAGTTAAGCAAGAGTTTAAGTTTATAAATTCTCAAACAGGCCATTTCTCTAATTTCACTACCCTTGCAGCGATTGGCGTTGGTAGACGTAACGCTCTTCGTATTCCCGCAGATGAGAGGAATGTTATTAATGTTAAATATTTTAAAGATACTCTAGAGGAATGTTTCAGCTCTGGAATTGTAGTGCCTACTGTTTTAATTACTATTGGTACTACAGATGCATGTTCTCTAGATGATATTAATAAGATAAGTGCTGTTATTGATGAGCTTTCTGCTAAGTATCCTGAAATGCACAGACCGCATTTACATGTAGATGCTGCTATAGGCTGGGCATTTAGCTTTTATAATAATTATGATTTAGAGGAGAATAAGTTATTTTTTCGTAAATCAGTAATTGAAAAGATGTTTAGTATTCAGGAAGTATGTAGAAGCTTTCACCTTGCAGACTCTATTACGATTGATGTTCATAAAACAGGTTTTGCACCTTATAGTTCCAGTTTCTTTATCGTTAAAAATAAGGAAGATTTTAATACATTGATGTGGGATTCTGGTGATTTTAAATATTTCAACCCAGCGGAATTTCAGATATCCCCAGTCCAATATACTCTAGAGTGTACTAGAAGTGCTTCTGGTGTTTTCGCTACTTCTCTTGCTTTAAAAAGCCTAGGTATTGAAGGTTATCAAACCCTTTTAGGAGCAGGCTTACAGTTTACGGAAATAATTAAAGATAAGTTTCGTGAAATGAAAAATGTCGCAGTGGTTAATGAAAACCTCGGCTTTACTTGTCTTTTTAGACCTTATCCAAGTTTCGTTATGAATGCAGAGACTTTGATTGAAAAAGAAAAATTTGATCCAGAGTTTCAAGAAAGCTCTAAAGAGATTAGTGAATTTATTGGTGGATTCTATAAATATTGGAAAATGCATAAAAGTCCAGATATTCCAAATGTTGATTTTGTAGCTTGTGCGGCTTGGTCACAGTATGGTGATCATTCTTATGAAATTCCTAGCTGGAAAGCTTACATACTTAACCCTAGAGCTGGTAAATATATTAAAGCTTTTATTGATGAGTTTAAGGCTCTTCGCAAGGAATATGAGAATCATTTACCTAAAGAAAATTTGGATCGTTTACGGAAAATTTTTGTAGAATTTAAGAGATGATAGAAAAACAGCTCTCTTCTAAAATTTTACATAAGGGTCGCTTTCTGGATTTTATTGAAGATCAGGTGGAGATAGAAAATTCTGGCGGCATTGTGGCTCCAAGACAGTATTTTAGTCATCCTGGTGGTGTATGTATTATTCCTATACTTGATAAAGATTATATAGTGATGGTGCGTCAATTTAGAACACCTGTTGGTGAGGTTATTTATGAATTTCCAGCAGGTAAGCGTGACAAAGGTGAGGCACCTTTGGAAACAGCAGTACGTGAGCTTAAAGAAGAAACTGGTTTTACTGCTAAAACATGGCTGGATAGAGGATTTATATATCCTAGTCCTGGTTATTGTACTGAGAAACTTTATTTATATCAGGCTGAGGATCTAGCTTCGGGGACTGATAATCCTGATGAAGGTGAAATTTTGGAAATAGAAATCATGAAGATTGCTAAGGCTTTTGAGATGGTTAAGACTGGTCATATTCTTGATGCTAAAACCATCTGTGGACTTTTTCATTTAAGCACTAGAGGTGGTTTTTAATTATTTAAGAACTGATCCTTAAGTTTATTAAGTAAAATATCTTCATTGATAATTTTTAGTTCGAGTTTCGCTACTATAAAGAATTTTTGATATTCAAATGGGATTTTAACTAAGTCTTTTGCTGTACAGATAAGGTTTTCTTCGAGGCTAACTAATGCTTCTATTTCGTCTATTGAATAGCCATGATGGTCTGGGAATTTTATTGTATTAAATTTTTTATAAAAATATTGATTTTTTAAATTATCTTCTAAAAGTTTAAAAAAATAATCAGTGTCAGCTAATCCAGCAAAGGCTGTTACTGATTTGTTTTTGTCAATTTCCTTAGAAAGTTTAATATTGTAGACTATGGCTATTTTATTCTTATTCTCTTCCTGTAATAACCAGTGATTATCTACTTTAGAGTAGATAAGGCAGTCTGCGCTATTAAGAATAGCTGGAAATTCTCTGTAGTAACCACTTTCATTTATATTAATTAGAATGATTCTAAAGTCTTTTTCTAATTTTAAATGTTGTTGAGCATCGTCAAGTATAAATAGTTTAATATCGTTCTGCTGAAGAGCCTTTTCGGCAGCGGCATATCTGTTAGAGTCTATAGCCATGCTGATCATAGGGTTTTTTTGAATTAATTTAAGCATTAAAGTTGCTTCATCACCGATGAAGACATGTTCTGTCTCTCTCACTCCTTGTACATATTCACTGTCCAAGAATTGTTTAATATTGTTACTGTTAATAATAATAGGTAGAGAGCTTTTAGGAATTCTAGATTTATAAGCTCTTGTTAAAATACATATTTTTTTATTGAAAATTTCTGAAAGCTTCTCTGCCAAATAAATAGTAAAAGGCGTTTTACCAGTTCCCCCAAATGAGATATTTCCTATAGATATGACAGGGACTTGAAGCTTTTTGGCTTTAAGAAGGCCGCTCCTGTAGAGGAATTTATGCAGTTCATGCATGACTTTATAAGGGATTGAGATTATTTTTTTAAATTTAGCTTTAAGTGAAGGCATTAGACTTTTGTCACATCTTTTAGGGTTTTAGAATTTTCACTTATGAATTCATTTAGTTTATCTGTAACGACTTTAAGAACTTTTCTGTTTTCAGTTACGATTTTATAAGCTTGTGAACCCATGATAACCCTTCTTTCTTTGCTATCAAGCAATAGTTCCATAAATTCTTTTAACTCAAGCTTAGATTCGACTACTTCTAAAGCACCAGCTTTTTCCATTTGTTCGACGATATCAGTATTCTTATAGTAAAAGGGTCCTACAATTACTGGTAATGCAAAAGCTGCTGGTTCTAATACATTATGACCGCCGACACCATCTACTAATGTGCCACCGACGAATGCGATGTCGCTAATCGCAAAGAAATTCATAAGATCACCGATAGTATCTATAAGTAATATATCTTCACTTTTAAGTAGTTCATTATCCTCATTTTTTTTCTTAAACGGAGTTTTACTGTATTTCACTGTCTCTAATTTAGCTGCAGAGAATATTAATTCATCGACTATTGGGAACCTGTCTGGATTACGCGGAGCTATGGCTAGCCTTAAATGAGGATGCTTTAATCTGAGTTCTTGATACATACTCAGTATAGCTGCCTCTTCACTGGCATGGGTGCTAGCTGCAATGATAACTAGGTCACTGTAATTGAATCCCATACTGCGTTTTAGCTCAGGATTTTGATCTTTTTTACTACTTGGTAGTACCGCAAATTTAATATTTCCTGTCATGAAAACCTTTTCAGAACTTACATTCAGGCTTAGAAATTTTCGAGAATCTTCAGGAGTTTGAGCTAATACTAATGAAATTTTACTAAATATCCAGTGAAAGAAAAAATAGGCTTTTTTATAGTTATTAAAGGATTTATCTGCGAGCCTAGCATTGATAATTGCTATTGGTACTTGTTTTTTATTAGCTACATGAATTAAAGATGGCCAAATCTCTGTTTCCATGATGATTAGAGCTTCTGGTTTCATAACCATAAAAGTTTTTTCTATAGTACTAGGGCTATCAAAAGGCATATATATAAGCTTTATCCGCCCCTCATCTATTTTATGAGCTAACTTTTTTTTAGCTAATTCTTGTGAACTCTCTGTCGTTGTACTAAGGACTATATTAAAACTATCAAAAAAAGCTAGTAACGGAATTAATGCATTCAGCTCTCCTACTGAGACTGCATGAAACCAGAGTGGTTTACTTGGGAAATTACCAAGATTTAATCCCAGTCTTTGTTTAAAGCTATTACGCCATTTAGGAACACTAGTCCTAGAAAGAATATACAATATGGGAATTAATATGATCCAAACTAGCTCATAGAAAAAGAAAAATATGCTTATCATGCTGGTTCTTTTTCTAAAATCCTTTCAAAGATTGGCTTAGATTCACCTTCTAAAATATTTTCTATATTGCTGAGATTTAGAGGTCTCTCAGTAAAATCTTTAAAAGAGAATTCATGACTAAGAGACAGTTTTCTGTCACTCATATCGTAATCAGCATTAATAATTCCAAGTTGTATGAAAATATTTTTGGATAAATTAGGAGTTAGGGGTGCTAAGCATATAGCTGCTTTACGACAGCCTTCTAGAGAGGCATAGAGACACGAGAATGCTTTTTTACGATTTTCTGGTGAGCCCTCTTTAAGTAAAGTCCAAGGTGCGATGTTGCTCATAGAGAGATTCATCTCGTTTAATGCTGTGAATACTGAATTAAATGCACTAAAGAAGTCTATCTCAGCGACTTCTGCTTTGAAGTCTGTGAAATAGTGATTTATACTCTTGATTATTTCATTGTTAATAGTAAGCTGCGTGAAAGCTTCTTCACCAAATTCATTTTGAAGATTGTGGCCAGTCCCATCAGAGAAATATTTCCTTAGAAGATTTGTCGACCTGTTTAGTAAATTACCTAAATTATTCGCTAAATCACTGTTTAATCTATTTATCATCGCTAATCGAGAGTAATCGCCATCCCTTCCAAATGGAAATTCTCTCAGGAAGAAAAATTTAACAGCATCTGCCCCAAATTCTTGTATTAATTCAAATGGATCAATAATGTTTCCAATGGTTTTTCCCATTTTCATTCCATCTTTAGTAAGAAAGCCATGCCCAAAAACCTTCTTCGGTAGAGGATACTTAGCTGCCATTAACATAGCGGGCCAGTAAATTGCATGGAAGCGTAGTATATCTTTGCCGATAATATGAATAATGCTATGTTCTTGATCATCTTGCCAGAAGGCTTCTTTATCATCAGCTAATGCAGATATGTATCCAAGTAAAGCATCAAACCAAACGTATATTTTTTGCGAAGCATCGTCAGGGATATCTATTCCCCATTCTAAGCCCACTCGAGAAATAGGGAAGTCTCTAAGCCCTTCATCTAGCCAACTTAGTACTTCATTCTTTCGATAATTTGGACTAATAAAATCTGGATTAGATGAAATGTAATCCTTGAGAGGTTTTTCAAATTTTGATAATGCAAAAAAATAGTTTTCTTGAGAATACTCTTCTACAGGTTGTTTATGAACAGGACACTGTAATTTAGCTTCTTGATTTTCTTCTAAATCTTTCTCTAATTTAAAATCTTCACAGCTTACACAGTAAAGCCCTTTATAGTCACCTTTATAGATATAGCCGTTATTTTTAACTTGTTTAAAAAATTCTGCAACAAATGTCTTATGCTGATCATCTGAAGTTCTGACAAAGTGAGTGTTCTTAATTTCTAAGATTTCCCAGAGTCTTTTAAATTCACTGACTATTTCATCACAATGAGCCTTAGGAGATAGCCCTCTTGCCTTTGCTGCTTTTTCTATTTTTTGCCCATGTTCATCTGTACCAGTCAAAAAAGAAAGCTGGGCACCTGTTTGCACAAAATGCCCAGCTAAAAAATCACAAGCTATAGTTGGATACGCACTACCTATGTGTGGATTGTCGTTAACGTAGTAAAGTGGGGTAGTTATGTAATACTTCACTAAGTTTCACGCCTAAATCAGCCCTTCACTCTTATCGTAATATGATTGAAGTCTAGATCTTATTTTTGTTCTAGTTGCTTCATCCATTGCTCTCTGTAAAGCCCATTTGAGTGCTGTATCAGGTTTGCAGTTTTTGGTAAGTGTGAATTTCTTAAGAACTGAATCTAGTTCCTCTTCGCTTGCGGCAGACACATTATCTATGTCTGACCCTAAATTCATTCCTCTGGATCCCATATATTAAGAGTCTATCAAAACTCCCAATTATTTCAAGGTTACAGTAGCACCAGAAGCTTCAAGTTCAGCTTTAATTTTCTCAGCTTCATCTTTAGATACTGCTTCTTTAACTACTTTTGGAGCACCTTCCACTAAATCTTTAGCTTCTTTAAGACCAAGACCAGTGATAGTTCTCACTACTTTGATAACATTTATTTTAGAAGCTCCAGCGGCTGTTAACTCTACATCAAAATCAGTCTTCTCTTCAACTGCTGCTGCATCACCACCACCTGCGGCTACAGCTGCTCCAGATGCTGCTACGATACCAAACTTTTCTTCCATTGCTGTTTTTAACTCAGCCGCTTCAAGAATTGTAAGCTCGCTTATTTTTTCTAATACTACTTCTACTTTTGTACTCATAATTTACTACCCTTTTATTTAAACTCTCTGGTTTCTATTCTTCTTCGCCTTTATTCTCTTCAACAGAAGCTGGCTCAGTTTACAAGTTTGCTCTGATCAGCGTCCTTCTTGGACAATTCATCAAATATGTAAGCTATAGATGAAGGAATATTGACAAGTAAGCCAGCGATTTGACTTAGTAAAACATCTTTGCTTGGAAGGCCTGCTACCTGCTTCGCTTCTTCTGCATTTAATGTATTACCATCCAAGAAAGCACCTTTAAATACTACTTTCTCTTCATTCTCTTTGGCAAAGGATTTTACGGCTGATGCAGGCTCTATATCTTTACTGTTGAAACAGAAAAGCACGGCACTTGGACCTTCTAGTTTTGTTGCTAGATCTTCGAATTTAGAGCCTTCAGCAGCTTTTTTAATCAAAGTGTTTTTAGCAATTTTGTATTTGGCACCATGCTCTCTGAGTTTAGCTCTGAGAGTAGTGATTTGGCTTACGGTTAAACCTAATTGATCTGTTGTGAATACAGCAGATGCACTAGCGAAATTTTCGCTTAGTTCTTTAATGATAGTGACTTTGTCGTTTTTTGTAACCAATGTGAGGCTCCTTGGATAATCGAGATAATGATTATAACATTTGCATCTATGCAAAGTTATGATGATAAATTAAAAAAATGATTAAGGTATTAGATTATATCTAAAGGAATTTCGCCTTGAGCTTCAATAAGATTGTATTTTTGTGCAGCGCTATAGAATAATTTTATCGATTTAAGATCATTTTCAGAAAGTTCTTTAGTACTGTTGTTGACATACATATCAATATATTTTTTCGCTTTAGTGTCATTAAGACCATTCTGAGAGAAGCTTCTAGCATAACTTAAGGTCGTTTGAAAATTCTCTAACCCATATCTAATGGAGGCTCCTAATTGATTAGATATTTTTGATCTTAGATCTTCGTTTAAATCACGATTAATAACATTAGTACCTAACGGCAAGTTTAGACCACCACTGTAATCATCCCACCACGCACCAAGATCAAGAATTAATTGATAACCGTGTTCTTCGTATTGAAGCTGAGATTCATGGATTAACAGAGCTGCACTGACTACGCCTTCTTCTAGTAATTTGAAAACTTCATTAAAAGAGCAGTATAGAGGATTAATGATCTGTTCTTTTTCTGCAGCATAGATGCCGAGGCAGAGATTCGCAGATGTTAAAAGCCCAGGTATTGCTATATATAAATCATTTAAAGATTTATTTTTATTAAAGCTCTCTAAACCGATTTTATTAACTATTAATTTAGGCCCATGATTTTTTGAACCCATAGAGGCTCCAGACTTTAGAATTTGAAAGCGATTATGCAAGTAACTATAAGCGTGAAATGAAATGGCAAAAACGTCATAAATTGGATCAGAGGAGCTTCTCAACGCAAGCTGATTAAGATTTTCTATCTCAGAGCTGCCGAAATAATATTCGAGTCCATCTAAGTCGATTTTCTTTTCAGCTAAAGCAAAGAACATAAAAGCATCATCAGAATCTGGGCTGTGAGCTACTTTTATTGTGGTCTTATCAATAGAGGCCATTAGTGAAGACTATTTACCAAGGAATTTAATTGAGGTTCATAGATGTCATTTACGAAATTAGGATAGATGCCATAGATTATTGCTAGAGCTAAAAGAACAGCTAATACTAGTATCTCAGACTTGCGAGCATCTTGAAGACTAAGATTGATCTGTTTGGTTTCTCCGTAAAATACTCTCTGATTAGTCCATAGCATGTAGGCAGCAGTAAGAATTAATGAAGCTGATGCTATTACCGCAGAAAGCTTAATTATATTTAGTCCAGCACCTACGTAGGCACTGGTAAAAGAGCCATAAAACACTAATGACTCACCAACAAAGCCAGATAAGCCTGGTAAGCCTAAGTTAGCCATAGCTGCTAGTTTGAAGATAAAGAAAGTTCTAGGCATAACTTTAGCGAGGCCACCAAAATTATCTAATTCTCTAGTGTGAGTTCTTTCATAAATCATGCCGACAAGCATGAACAGAGCTGCTGATATTAAGCCGTGTGAAAACATTTGAAATACAGCTCCACTGTAGCCAGCAGTATTTAATCCAGATAGGCCAAGAAGAATAAAGCCCATGTGGGAGATACTGGAATAGGCGATAATTTTTTTGAAATCAGTCTGTATAAGGGCTGAATAAGCTCCAAAAACTATATTCACTGTACCTAGAACGGCAAGAGCCGGAGCGAATACGTGTAATACTTCTGGTAAGAAATCAAGAGCGAATCTAAGTAGTCCATAGCAACCCATTTTCAATAAAATTCCAGCTAATAGCATAGAGACGGGAGTAGGTGCTTCTACGTGAGCATCTGGTAGCCAAGTATGGAAAGGTACAGACGGAAGTTTAACTAAGAAGCAAGTACCAATTAGGACAAATAATAGAGCCTGAATTGGAAGGGAGAAAGTTCTAGCTATTCCAGCTAATTCCACGATGTCGAAACTAGAAAAACCGCTGAAAGCCAATAGCGTAAATAATCCTACTAGTAAACAAGCACCAGCAGCAAAGGTGTAAATTAAGAATTTCATTGAAGCATAATTACGATTCTTGCTACCCCAAATGGCAATAAGGAAATACATTGGTACCAATTCCAGTTCCCAAGCTAAGAAGAATAAGAAAATATCTTTAGCCATGAAAACCGCTAGGACAGAGAGGCAGAGGAAAATAATTAGAGAGTAATAGAGTCTGGGTTTTTGTTTTAAAGCTATAGGTTTGCTTGCAATAATGGCACAAGGCATTAAAATTGCCATTAAAAGAACCATTGAGAACGATAAGCCATCTACTCCTAGTGAAAATTTAATATCGCTAATCCATGGATAGGTCTCCACTAGCTGCATTGTAGGTTTAGAAAAATCTAGCAATTCAAAATATTGATAAGCCGCTATGCCTAGTACTGCGATGCTGCCGCCTAAAGCTGTGATTCGAGATCCTCTCTCAGAGAGAGGCGTCAAAGCTATAAATAAGCCAGATATTAAAAGAATAGTTAATTGTAGACTAAGCGAATGCTCTGAAAAAAGTTCCATATCATATGAAAATATATACTACTGCGGTAAATTATTCAATTCTAAACAAAATAATTCATTTGATTTAATTCAG
>RFQS01000331.1 GCA_009924885.1 Pseudomonadota bacterium
CAAGTAAAAGGCTCTTAAAGCATCTCCGCCTACATTACTGGGGAAAAAATTATTCGCAAACATGCCTTCAAAATACCAAAGTAAACCAGTCCAATAAGAAATTTTATAATTAAAACCTTTCGTTATAATCCACCAACGATAAGTATTAGTCACTATAGTAAGCACGCTAAAAAAAGATGCTAAAGCAAAGAACCTTAAATCAAGCTGCAAAATCTTATCTATAAAGCTTTTAGGATTAAATTTAAATACCTGCAAAAAAATCACTACTAATAAAGCGGATACTAGTAATCTAATAATATTTTTCTTTAAATCCTTAATTTTTCGGCCTCTTTAATATTTTAATAAATTTTATAAAGTGGTGTTAATTTCCACCTAAGTAAATAACTGGATTTTTAGGTTTACCCTGCTCTCTAACCTCGAAATGCAGGTGAGGACCAGTCGCATAACCAGTAGAACCTTCAAAGCCAACTACTTCACCCTGTTTCACCCTAGCACCTACCGCAACTTTAGTCGAAGATAAATGAGCATAAAGAGTAGAAAAGCCTTTAGCATGATCAAGAATTACAACCTTACCGTAACCACCATACCAACCAGAATATATTACAACTCCACCCTCTGAAGCTTTTATAGGTGTACCATAAGGAGCAGCTAAATCAATACCACTATGCATACTTCTGACACCAAAAATAGGATGCCTTCTAGGACCAAATGGAGAAGTTATAGGTGCTCGAACAGGATAGCTAAATGAGCCAGTAGATTCAGGGTTGTCATTTTTACCCGTCGAAAGTTCAGAAATTTTATAAACAAGCTTAATCGATTCTCTTTCTAACTGCCTCTCTGAACTCTCATACATAGCCGTTTCTTGACGCAGCTTAGAAAGTATTTCTTTTTGTTTTTTCTGTTGATAAACAATATCCTCTTCGATATTCTTTAATTTACTTGCAATCTGCTCAATACGCTTAGTCTCTTCTTCTAGTGAGCTTCCATATTTCGCGATATCCTCAGACTGAGATTTAAGAGTATCTAAAAGCTTCTTATCAAAATCTATAACTTTTCTCTGAAAATATAGATAATCCATATAATCAGTAGGGCTCTGTGAGCGAATTAAGCTATCAATAAAACGCAACTGGCTTTTCTTATAAATCGCAACCACACGCTCTTTAGCCTTCTCTTCTACTATGGCTTTCTTTTCATTTAATTCATCTAAACGGGCTTTAGTTTTTTTCCAAGCCTCCTGATTCGAACTTAAATAGCGGCTTTGAACAGCTACCTGCTTTCTTGCATCAGTTAATTTATGATCAATCTGCCTTAAAGTTTTAGATGCCTCAGCTTCTTTTAATCTTGCCTGTTTTATCTTTTCAGAGAGCGTGCTCTTCTGTTCATTAATGTCATCTAAAATTCTCTTCTTTTCATTTACGGTTAAAGACTGCTTACCAGTTAGATCAATTAAAGCGAAGAGCGGCAAAATGCTTGTAAGCAAAAAGCTCGCAAGCACAGCAA
>RFQS01000332.1 GCA_009924885.1 Pseudomonadota bacterium
GTTATATTTGCTCATTGTTTTAGGTTACTTTTTGCTATTGAAACCTATATACAATGAGCTTTTTCTTCTTAATTTAACTTCAGGCTAGATTCTAGGAAATCTGTGTGAGATAAAAAGGCTCTGTAAATAGTAAAGGCTTTTCTCGCAGCCTCTAAAAGATTTTCTGAATATTCATAAATATCTGCTGGAAGTTCTAGTCGTGCCTGATCTCGCGCCTGCCAAAACAAAGCTAATGCTTCATCGCTTACGTGACCATCTCGGAAAACTAATCCTAAAGCATTGGAAAGGTTACGATAGACAGCCCGAAAAATCTCACGTTCATCTTTATTAATTTGATATTTGCGAGACTGCTTATCTTGTTGCACAAGCTCTAAATTGCTCTTAGCAATTCCGTTTGCTTGATACCCTAGATAAAATAGTCCTACACTCATTACGATACCAATTAATTTATCTGTAGCATCCAGTGTCGGCGCGCAATACTGAAATAACTCATTCATATACTTCCAAAAGCTCATTTAGCCTCCTTGAGAAGTTGCTTGGGATTATAGCTCGCTACATCTATCACGCCAGTCATAAGGCGTGGTAATAGGATGTCGCGTGCTTCGCGTAGGCGTTCGTTTTGATCTCTTAGATTCCAAACCTGTGAATTTAATTTTGAAACTGCCGAATCCCACTGTTGCAGTACTGATACCGATGGAATTGGGAACTCAATACTATTTATAAATGCCTTATTAGCGTGAGGTATTGCAGCACCCGTATTATTTGTTTGTAATGATTCAAGAATTGACTTGAAAAACAAGTAAAGAAGGGAAACAGGCAAGGCATTAGCCTCGATTTTAGCCATAGTTGATCCTACAATGCCGTCTTCAGCATAAAAAACGTAAGAACTTCTGGCTCCATCCATGCACATCACTAGATCGCCGCGCTTTGTTGAAACGTGTTTATCTGGCGTAGTGAACTTGGAGTTTCCTGATTCTAGTGAATCAAGGAGCATAATTCTTACCAGTCCTTCAGCATATTCAGTGAACAGTTCATCAACTTTCTTCCCCTTAACGAACTTGAGATGCTTACCCAGCGGCTCTCTTCCCCACCCCTCCGGCAGCCCACTTTCAGCATTAACCGGTGTGAATTTATATCCAGGGAAACGCAAACGTACAAACCATTCTTCATAAGCGATCTGTGCCATTTCTTCGAGCAGTTTAATACGCTTAAGGTTATTTTCGATTAAATCATCATATGCTGATAAAATTCCAGCAATCTTTTGCTGGATGGGGAGCGGGGGTGCTGGTATCTTTAGACTTAGTAATTTTTCTGCACTTAGATTATCTTGGGTAGCACCTTGAGAGATTTGCTGAAAAGTCTTTTGGTAAATATCAAAATAATACTTAACGTAACGAACATCTCAGCAAAAATTCCTAAAGAAAATCTAAAGGAAGGTAGTGGAGTATTAGCTAGGTTTAGGTATTAAGGAGTTAGAGATTGGATCGTAGATATATTCTC
>RFQS01000333.1 GCA_009924885.1 Pseudomonadota bacterium
CTAATCATGTGACTGATTGATATAGCGAGATCTTCTTTAATTAATTCAAGCTTCTCATCGATTTTTTCTTGACTAGATTCATCTCGAATAGTGTCTGCAACAGAGTTTACTTTCTCTATCATATTTGAGATATGGTGCATGTAATCTGGCTGTATACCAGCTGTAGGATGTGCTGTGAGAACGAGGTTCGCCGATAAATCCTTAGAGAATATCTTTAAAATCTCCTCCTTGCTGAACTTGTTTTCAAGAAAGAAGTTGATTAATTTTCTTGCGAAAAGTATTTCAGAGTTTTTATTTTTGCTTACATCAGCACTCGCTGTGCTGGATTGGTTTAGTAAAAGATAAGCTTCTAAAATCCAAGCGAATATCTTCGTTTCATATTCTGGTTTTTCAGAAATTTTATTAAAGATAGTAAGTACTTTACTTAAATCTCTATCTTCGCTTTTTAATATATTTCTAAATGCACTTATATAGTCAATAAATTCATAAGCTAGCTGTTTACGTAAATTGCTATCAGTGCTGATATTGCTATCAAAGTTAATCCTATTCCAAATCTGCTTCCCGACGAGATTCCCGATAATACGGTATAAGGACCTGATCGCAGGTTTAATTGCCATTGTTTTAGTATAACCTGCAATTCAGATAGAAGAACGCCCTCTGAAGATTGCAAGCAATCCATCGAGGGCGTTTCCGTCGAATTTGTACTTTTGCGAGCAGTCCCGTTATGGGCTGTACTTTTAGCGTCTGAGATTAGTAATTTGTAAACTAGGTAAGAATTTTTCTTTATTCTTTTTAGCTTTTCTTTTTGCTTGAACCTCGTCCCCTTTAGGGTAACTATATGAACCTGCGCTCAAAGTTTTTGTAGTTACTAGGACGAAATTTGCATCATAGGTTTTAACATTGTAAGTCATATTAACAGTAACTTCGGAACCTGTCTCAGTACGATCTTCTTTGTAATCATAGATAGCTAATCCATAAGAATTAACGATGCCATAATTAAATTCAGGATTTAAAGTTAATTCTTTACCAGTTGCAGTTAAGCTTGGAAATTCATACTGTACTAGAACTCTGCCAGAGTCACGTGTCTCTAAGCTATAGGCTTTATTTTCATCAATTTCGATGCTATTATTCCATGAACCCAAATAAGTTTGAGCATTAGCCATAGGGCAAAGTAGGAAAGCTAAAAGACCAGTTAGTAATATTTTTTTCATGTAAATTTCTCCTTTATCACAAAAGTAAATTCTTCCTAAAATTGAAGCTAAGAAAGAACCATCGTTAGAACTATCTTTAAATATAATCATACTCTTTTGTCTTGAGATTTTTGCAGCAGTTTCAAAAAATTATAAGGGGAGAGACCTAACTTGCTTTGAAATAGCTAGATAGGGAGATGATGAAGGGGAGATATTAAGCATGAGGGATTCAGCTATTTTCATCAAGTTAGGTCTCTGTTATATCGGGGAGATATTATATCTATACAAGGTGGTGGCGGAATTTTTTT
>RFQS01000334.1 GCA_009924885.1 Pseudomonadota bacterium
TCGGCAACACGTCATAACATGTAACAGCTCCAATTCTATAGGAAGAGGGGGATTTATTCAACGCGGAAATTGGCGTTGTAGCGCCAATGTAGAAATGTCCTATTTTATCAAAATAAATATGTCCTAATATGTTCCTCAGCCTTAGGGGGAGCTACGGAGAAAATATTTAACATGACTGAGAAAGATTTGACCCTTTACAATTTGATTTTAAAAACAGAAGAAAAAAGCATAAAGCAAGTGAAAGCTGCAGAACTATTAGGCATAAGTGATAGGCATTTTAGAAGGCTCCTGAAAGCATATAAAGAGCAAGGCCCACAGGCCTTGGCTTCTAAAAAAAGAGGCAGGCCAAGTAATAGCCGGATGAAAGAGAGCGTTAGGATCCGTATCGTAGAAAAGCTCAAAAGCACCTACAAAGACTGTGGGCCTACCTTTGTATGGCAAAAGCTTGTCAAGGTAGAGCAGATAAAAGTCTCTCATGAGACAGTACGTAAAATCATGATGGAAGAAGGGCTATGGGAATCTAAAAAAAGAAAACGCCTGAAATTACATCAGCAACGTCTTCGCAGGCCTGCTGAAGGAGAACTAATACAACTAGATGGTAGTACTCATGCCTGGTTTGAAGGGCGAGGACCTAAATGCTGCTTACTGGGCTTTATCGATGATGCAACAAGCAAAATTATGCATTTACGCTTTGTAGCCTCCGAAAGTACAGCAGCATATTTTCAGGCATTTAAGGAGTATCTACGAAAGCATGGTAAGCCGGTTAGTTTCTATTCTGATCGTTTGAGTGTTTTTCGCGTTAATAACGATAAAGAGGGCTATAGAAAAGAAGGTCTTACACAGGTAGGGCGAGCTTTGAAAGAGCTCGATATTGAGCTTATATGTGCTAATTCCCCTCAAGCTAAAGGAAGGGTTGAGAGGATGTTTAATACTCTGCAAGATCGGCTCATTAAGGAGATGCGGCTAAGGGCTATAAGCTCTATAGAAAAGGGCAATCTCTACTTGGAAGAGTACATTAAAGAACATAATGCGTTTTTTTCGATTACAGCTTTAGAGGAAATCAATAGACATAGGCCATGTAACCTGGAAGCAATAGATCGGGCATTTTGCTATAAAGAAAAGAGAAAATTATCAAAGAACCTTGAGCTGAGCTACAGCGGAAGGATCTTGCAAATTCAAACAGAGCAGGCGGGTTACGCTCTAAGAGGTGCAGCAGTGGATGTTGTTGAAGACTTGCAAGGAGCCATCAAAATTACGTATCAAGGTAAAGAACTAAACTATAAAGAACTTTTAGTGAGAGACCATCAAGGGCATATTAAAAACAAAAAAGAAATACTTTTAGGTCTTACTTCCCCTTCGAAAGGGGTAGTGGCCTAAAGCCCTAAGCAGACAAATTAGGACTTTTGAATTTAGAGAAAATTAGGACATTTGAAATTTGGGTTAACAGGAAAATTAAAAGTATGAAAATTG
>RFQS01000335.1 GCA_009924885.1 Pseudomonadota bacterium
TATTATGACATAGAAATTATAAAACATCCCAAAATTGAAGATGTTCCTTACATTTTAGCAACAATGAAAACAAACCAAGCTTTTTCAAGAAATACTTTTAGAAAAATTGATGAAAAAAAATATGAAGCTAATATTGCTGCTATAAAATATTTAACTGATGAATTAAATGACTTTAAAATAGATCCATTAAAAACATTATCTAGTGTACAATTAGAAACTTTAATTGCAAAAATTTTTGAGAAAAATAATGCATTTATCAGGAACTCCTCTTGAAAGGCTAAATATACTCGTCGAAAGAGAGGGTCGCAGTAATGGAAACACACAAGCAGCTCCAAGTCCGAGTAAGCCTCAGCGCGATCCTAGGGCGCCTTGGAGCCTTAATCGCATCATCGCAGCACCCAACAAGCCATAAGCCTAATATTTCACCGCCCTAGTGCAAGCTTCCTCAGCCTTTCTCCTTCCACTATCGGATAGGCTGCTAATCCTGACAGGGAAAGAGGTATAACTAATTTGAGGCTATCTTCACCCATGAAGACTAAATATAACTGAGCAGAAGCGAATATTACACCACCTAACTTCATCATAAAACTCTCTCGCATAAAGCCGAAGGCGATTTTAGAAAGTCCGTCTAAGAAGCTAGAAAAAGCTAAGGCTCGAATCGACAAGGTCGTTACTATCGCTGCAATAGAATCATATTCAAGCGTCTTAAAAAATACTCCATAATAAGCAGCTACTTCAAAGCCAGCAATAATAAATAAAGGCGTCGCACTAATTATTCTAAGTAAACTTGAGAAAAACTGTGATCTAATAGCATCATCTATAAAAGCATTCCACTTGCCAGCCTTTATTAAAGAGAGCATTTCCAATGAACGCTTAAATATCTCCTGCGTAATAACTCTTAGATAAGGAAGTAGATTTTTAGAAAGCTTAGCACCGCTTAACAGTTCTTTTTCATGCTTATATTTTTCAGGATAGTACTTCACTAAAGCCTCATAGCTATAATCCACTTTAATAAAACCAACAAAAAGCCCCTCCCTAAAAGCATTACCTATAGGATTAGTAGCGAAATAATTCGTAACTATAATCCCTAAAATCCCAGTGGTTAACAGCACTCGATACTGAGGGATGTAAACCATTAGTAGGGGCAGATTCTGAAGGGCACAGGAGAGTAGCAGTATTTGATTAGAAACAGTATAAGCGAAACTAAAATTAAAAATAAGCAGAAGCGCTGTCACTAAGCCTGCGGTAAAAGACATATAGCCAAAAAACTCATTTAAAAAGATTCTCGGATCAGCTATCCTAATCCTTAACTCTTGAGCAAAATCTATAGTTTTTAGCATTGAAAACATTTTACATTGTCATAAGATTTCACTTCGCAAATTTATAAAAAATAGCAATAGACTAGCACTGATTCTTATGCGAGTGCACTTGTTATGGAGGGTGCAGCTTAATATATTAAGCT
>RFQS01000336.1 GCA_009924885.1 Pseudomonadota bacterium
GAATTTGAGAACTTTGAATATTTTTATCTGTTTTACTTAAACTATTAAATAAATTTCCTATGCTTTCTGCACCAGTCATTACATCTTGATCAAATTGACGTTTCTCTGATGGTTTCAGATTCTGCATATTTGATGATCTAAGATCACCCAAACTAATATTTGGAGACATTCTTAATAATTGAGAAGGACTATACCAGCTTGGACTAATTAAATCTTCAATTTTTTTAGTAGTAGAAACCGCTCTTGTGCCAGATAAAATTGCTTGAGAAGATTTTTGTGCTTCATTTTGTAATTCAGCTATTTTTTGTCTTAGCTCAGCTGTATCTCCTACTTTGCGATAAAGATCTTGTATTTGTTTTCCTGCACCAGGAAGAACTGCGTCTAATTTTGCTACGCTAGAAGCAAAATCTTCTGTTGCTTTCTGTTGTAATTTAGCAGCTTGTTCTGCGCTTAAGCTACTATCTGTTTGAACGTTAGATAGTACTTCTAAAGATGTAGAAAGCAATTGAGTAGCAGTGCTGACATTATTAAGTCTTTCTTGAGCTTGTTCGGCTTGTTTCTTTAATTCTGGCATTACATCATTTAATTCTTTAATAGTAGATACTGCTGCAGAAATGGCGCCTAATCCGCCACCAACTAAAGCTCCTGCTCCAGTTCCTAAACCTGGTATAGCACTTCCTATCATTGCTCCTAGTCCGGCATAAGAAGCTATACTACCTAGACCAGTTACCCCTGCTTTTGCAGCTCTACCGCCACGAGTAACATCGTCTCCAACAAACTCACTAGCTATTCCGGTCAATAGTGGCGCAGCTAACGCTATTCCTGTTCCATATCTTCCAGCAAATCTTCCAGCTGCTCCTCCAAAACCTCCAATAATTCTACCTCTTGGGTCTCTAGATAAAACCCCCATTTGATTTTGCATAGAAGTTCTTTGTCTGCTTTCAGCCGCTTCAAATTCTGCTTTTTCATTTGTAAGCATAGTTATTAATTTTTGATCTTTAACTTCTGCTTTTTCTGCCTGAGCCAGTAATTGTTGAGCAGCTCTTCTTTCTCTTAATATCTGAGCAAGTTTATTCCTTTCTTCTCTCATTATTGCTTCGTCTACATTATTTTGTCCCATACCCATAAAACTTTGCATTGTAAAAAATAATGTCATTGGATCAAAACCAGCTGGTGCAAAATTAGGAATAAAACCATTCGAAACTAATTTTTGCATTTGTTTAGAATTTTTAATTGCATTTTGAATGCCTTCTGGATGGTCTCTCATCACTGCCGCAAAATTAGGTTGTGTTTTTCCATCTCTTACGTATAACCCAACTCCTTGCTGATAGTCTAAAACTCCTTTGCCGCCCATTTTATCTTCTGTATTTAGAGCTTTTCTTATGGGAGAAAAATTAGGAATAAATCCACGAGCTTTATTCATGCTATTAGCAATAATTTTTTCTGCCATACTATTT
>RFQS01000337.1 GCA_009924885.1 Pseudomonadota bacterium
CAGCAAAAATTCCTAAAGAAAAAATAAAGATAGTGATTTAACTCTGGCCTTTGTAAGGGTATTGTGCTTAACTAGAGCTGTTGAGAGAAAGTAGTCTTAATCTAAATAGCTTACTGAGTGGTTTTTCAAGTTCCGTAGAGAAGATAGAAGATCACAGAAAGAAACCTGAGTACAGTGAATATTCAGTTAAAGACATTATGAATACAGCGTTTGCAATGATGTATTTTCAGGATCCATCTTTAGACCATTTTCAGAGAAGGATGCAGGAAAGCAGCAATAGATCTAATTTACAGACGATGTTTGGTGTGGAAAATATTCCTCAGCAAAAGAGAATCAGAACGTTTATTGATGATGTAAATCCAAGAGTCTTTTCAGGAGCATTCACAGATGTTCTTAAACGTATCGGAAGCAGACTCGAAAATTTCAAATTCAATGATAAATATCTCTGTCCAATAGATGCTTCCCAGTATTTTATCTCCAAGAGCCTAAACTGCAAACACTGTTTAGAAAAAAAACACAGAGATGGCTCTGAAAGCTATTCTCACTCAGTATTACTGCCGATGATAGTCCATCCAAAAATGAAGCAAGTAATACCTCTATTTCCAGAAGAGATTAGGAATGAAGATGGTAAAAAAAAGCAGGACTGTGAGATCAATGCAGCAAAGAGATTAATTCCAAAATTAAAAGAATCATATCCTGGATATCCTTTAGTAATAATGGGTGATGGTCTTTATGCAAAACAGACATTCGTAGAATTGGTTTTAGAAAATGGTTTTGATTACATGTTGGTCGCAAAAAAAGATTACAACAAAGGTTTTATGGAAGAAGTTGAGAGACGCAGGGGGTCTTCAAGATTAGAGTCTCTGAAAATTGAACAAGGTTCCAAAGAATATCTATATGAGTGGACTTCAGAGGTTAATTTAAGAAAAACAGGCGAAACACTTTTCGCTAATTTCCTGTCTTTGACTATCTTTGATTTAAAAAATGAAAAGATTAGTTACGAAAATACATGGATGACAAATTTAGAGATCAGTGAATTTAATGCTATGGAAATGGTTAGAGCTGCAAGAAGCCGCTGGAAAGTGGAAAATGAAGGTTTTAATACTTTAAAAAATCAAGAATATTCCATGGAACACAACTATGGACACGGAAAGAATAATCTAGCTTTTAATTTCTTACTATTAACATTACTCTCTCATCTTTACCATCAAGCTCATGAGCTGGATGATCCTGTTTATCAAACACTCAAAGAAAGTAAAGGCACTCAGAAAAACTTCTGGGATTCGATTAGATCTGCTATCAGGCATATACTCTTCAATTCATGGCAGGATTTGATTACTTATCTCACTAGTCCACCGAGAGAATATATCTACGATCCAATCTCTAACTCCTTAATACCTAAACCTAGCTAATACTCCACTACCTTCCTTTAGATTTTCTTTAGGAATTTTTGCTG
>RFQS01000338.1 GCA_009924885.1 Pseudomonadota bacterium
ATGATCTTTTGGAACTAAATTCTCTAAAAGCTCCGAATGAAAATCTAATTGAAAAGACTCGTTACTAAACATATCTTCATTGATTTTATCACCAAAACCTACTCCTGCAAAGACTCTTAATGCAAATGCCTATCAGTATTTACTCGTTAGGATTGGCAACAGTCCCTTTAAAAAGAACTCCTTCATTCTTTTCTGAGAATCATCTATCTGCTTATACATTTCAGGCAGAGTATTCGCTGTAGCAGAGGCTTTCACTGGCCACAGAGCTAAATCAGCGATTACTTCTCGCTCAGAAAGCCCTCTTACTGAGACAGTTTTAACCCCCAGCCTTAACTTAGCTATAGCACCTGCGAAAATCCCCGCCGCGAGGATAATAGTTAAACAGAGCCAAGCATGCTGGCTTAATTGAATTTCTGGTAATTTAAATTTTCTATTTTCCATTAACTATAAGTATGGCAGGGGCTGAAAGAAAAAATCAGCTTTAATAAGACTAACAAGCACGCACGATAACACTTATTCCATAATTCTGACGCGCTGAAATGTGGAATGATAGAATTACTAATCCAGTAAACTGAAAACTAGAATTCTCGTGAAATCACTAAAATATTCTCATTTTTCTTGTGCCTCGCACAAGACCATTATGGGGGCGTATTAGCTTTGACGGAGAAACAGAATTTTGAAGTGCAGGTCAAGGATGCAGAGGACCTTGTCAAAACCAATGCAAAAAATAAGTGCTAACGAATTCGAAGTACAAACTGTTGCTACTAGCAACGACGTAGCTATTTTAGCTGCGTAATAACCCGACAAACTGTGGTTAACTTCCCTACTCAGGTATTGGCTTACCGAGTTATCTGAGTGGGGCACAAGACTTGGTAAGTGCATCTTTCTGAATTTTATTGAATTTGACAGGAAGATAAAGATTAAATTCAAGAACCCGTTGATTGTCTGTGATCGCAGGAACGGCATAAACCTAGACTCATAGACTAAACTTGTAGTATCTTCATCAGGACGGATTTTCGGACGAGGGGGGCAGTTCCCCTCCGCCTCCACCATTTTTTGTGCCTTTATCTGTAGTTTATATTCAAATTTGATACAAGTACCTCAAACAAACTAAAAAGTCCATTTTTGATGCTTCATAAAACCTTCTAGGTTTTCACAATTGATACCAACCTTTACAGACCAAGGCCATTCTTATTTTATTAGACACATTACCCTGTTGGTCAAAGCCATCTTGAGTTACTAAACATCTCTCTTGAAATGCTCCAGCAGAAGCAATTAGAAAAGGATCAGCAGCGTAACCTCCCTGGAGAATTTTTCCCTTATCTAACAATTTACGGTATTTTTGATTACTAAAAATTTTCTCAGTGATATATTTCTGCTCTAAATTTGTTGGCTCAAAGAATATTCCTTTATTAGTCTTAGTAAAGTGGACTGAAAAATTAA
>RFQS01000339.1 GCA_009924885.1 Pseudomonadota bacterium
TTCAGAGCTACCAATACTGGACAAAACAAATAGCTTCTGAACTTGATAAGCCACTTTCTCTCGAAGAAAACAAATTAATTAAGTCATCATTTTATTCTGCGGTGTATAGTACCAAAGACCAAGAGGTATAATATATGCAAATATTTCAAACAGAAATTAATGATGGTTTAGCAGAAGTTCTAAATAGCAAAGCTAGCATATCCTACGCTTCTGCATTAGAGCCATGCTCAAAGTCTATGCCAAAATATTTTAAGAGCATAGCATCTGTTGATGATAGCGACTTATACTATACTCAATCTATTTTAGTTAGTACAAGCTGGAATAAGAATGATGATATTTTTGATAAAAATGAAGTTTGGGGAGCTAAAAGATCTCCAGAACATAAACCAACAAATATAGAGCATGATGAAAGTCAAATTGTTGGTCATATTGTTGCTAATTGGCCCATCACACAGGATGGTCTTTTAATAGATGAAAATACTCCTGTAGAAAATTTACCAGATAAATATGATATATTAACAGCATCTGTTATTTATAGATCATATACTATTCCAGAACTAAAAGATAGAGCAGAAGCTCTTATTAAAGAAATTGAAAGTGGTAATAAATTCGTTAGTATGGAATGCTTTTTTGGTGGATTTGATTATGGACTAATAAATAAAAGTACTGGCGAATATAAAATATTAGCAAGAAATGATAGCACATCATTTTTAACCAAATATCTTAGAGCATACGGCGGATTTGGAGAACACGAAAATTATCGTATAGGTAGAGTATTGAGAAATATTACATTTTCCGGTAAAGGGTTTGTGAATAAACCAGCCAACCCTGATAGTATAATTTTCACAAAAGATTCTTTTAAATTTTTAGACAACACAGAAAAAAATCACGGTTTTTCAAATATGGGTGTATTAGATCATAAATCCAATATTAATGCGGAGACAGAAATTATGAAAGAAAAAGAAGTAGCGTCCACCGAACTCGATTGCACAGAAGCCAAAGCTTCAGCAGAGGCTAAGATTACCGAACTATCTTCTATTTTAGAAACATCAAAGGCTGAATTTGATGCTGCTCTCGCAGAGAGTAAAACACAAGCAGAACAACTCAAAGTAGAATTTGAGGAAGCTGCTAAGAAATATAATGAAGATAAAGAAAAGATGGAAGCTTCCATCAAAGATCTAGAAATTCAACTTCAGTCAGCAAATGAAACTATTGCTGGTTACATGAAGAAAGAAAAGAAGATGATGCGTAAGGCTGCTCTAGTAGATAGTGGTTTCGAGAACGAGCAAATTGATCAGATCGTTGATCGTTTTGACGGCCTCGATGATGAAACTTTTGCTGCTATGACAGAAATGATGAAGGAAAAAGACGTAGCCTCGCTGGAAGAGCTCATCGCGCTGAGCCGCGAAAGTGGCGTGCGCTTGGTGGCCTGCGGCATGA
>RFQS01000340.1 GCA_009924885.1 Pseudomonadota bacterium
CAATATTAGTCCGCCTATGGTGCCGACTCCGACTAGCTTTTATGGAAGAAGTTTAGACTCAGTGATTTGAGTGGTGAACAATGAATTACGAATTGATTGACAATGATGTGAAGGTTGAATTGCATGACGAAACCAACGAAGGATATAATGGAGATTATAATCCAGACGATCCTGAGGATAAGTTGTTGATGCGGTTTGACGTATTTAAATTTGAGAATAATGAGTGGGTAGAGGTAGACAATAGTTCATATTGTACTGAATTGCCTAGCAATCTTGATCCAGAAAAGGCGCATCGAGTATTGTCACTTATTATGATGGAAGTGGCAGATGATGTTAGAGCCAGCATTTCGATTAAAAAGAAGTGTGAATGGCTTTCTTGGATTCAATGTTAGGCTCTTCTTATTTAAATTTGAGAATAATGATTGGGTAGAGGTATATTGCCGCATATGAAAAAAGGAAATGATCCAATGCCTAAGTTAAACCTCTATAGAAAAGTAAGAGAGCTTTCCGCAGACGAGCTTCAGAGTGAAACGAGAGAATATTTTAAAAATGATATTACGTATAATACTTTTCCAAACTTAGCATCTTCAATAGAAGAATTAAAAAATATTATTAAAGAGGCGCCTTTGACTATTCTGAGTTCCCAAGAGCTATTGGGGCTTGAAAATAGCGATGTTGGAGAAGTTATATCCGCAAATTCACAGGAAGCTAAAGATGAAGTTATTCGTATGGTTAGAGACGAATATGGTAAGGACACTTTAAGAATAGAGAACGCTTTGCTTAAAGGGCAGTCGCTTCCCTTTCCCATCGTAATTAAAAATTTTTCTACTTATTATTTGCTTGGAGGAAATACAAGGCTCTGTGTCCTTGCTTCCAAAAATTACACAATGCCCGTTAAAGTGATCGACTATGCTAACAAAGCAGATAGATTGGATCGAATCGCATATCTAGTTCGAAGAACATATTAAGTTGTTTCCCTTCGCTATAACGTAGTGATTCTAATCCAGAGAAGGCGCATCGAGTATAGAAGAAGTGTGAGTGGCTTTCTTGGATTCAATGTTAGGCTTTTCTTATGGCTTCTAGTTGAGGATTTAAAGAAACAGCTTTTTCTTTACTTATTGTTTCTTCTTGTTGTTGGGTAAGCTTGGTTCCAATGACTTGATTGAATTTTAAATCTTCTAATACGTTAGAATCTGGAGCTTCTGGAGCTAATTGAGCACTTGGGGCAAGTGGATCTGGATTTTCTGGAGCAAGATTCTCCATAGACTTATAAAGCTGGATTGCGTATCTAGTATTTTGGTCTAGAGTGCTATTTTCTTCTAAAGTAGGCATATTTACTTGCTGCTTGCCTTTGAAGTAGTTATTTAAAAGCTTCTTTATTTCAATAATTTGTTGACTATTTAAGTCGGTTTTTACGTTAACCGATAAATATTTATTTGC
>RFQS01000035.1 GCA_009924885.1 Pseudomonadota bacterium
TGCCGAACGTGCAAGTTCAAGGCTGAGGAGGACGAATGACCGCAGTGTACTGCGGGTACATGAGGATCATGAGGACGACGAAAACGCAGGAATTGGAGTTCGGCAGCAGTGCCAAGCGGTGCTTTGGAATCGCGCTGAGGAGTTTCTTATTGATCTGCCTCGCTTGGAAAATAATCTATATATCGCATACACACCTAAGATTAATGATTTTATGAATGAAAAAGCTATTCAATTAGAGATTAAAGATTGGAAAGCAGCTGAGAGCGTGGAACCCGATGTGGTGGAGAGAGTAAGTCCCCTGTCGCTGTCGCCGAGCGTGCAGCTTCGAGGCTGAGGAACCTATTTTTCTTCGAGCTTCTCTCGTAGTGACTTCAGCTGATCTCTAAATTCTGCCGCTTTTTCGAAATCAAGATTCTTAGCAGAATCTTTCATCTGTGCTTCAAGCTTATCTATCGCTCTGATTAAAGCCTTTTTAGAAATTTTACCAGTCTCTTTGTCGAAAGCTGAGTCGTCAAGCTGGCTCGCTAGAACATCTTCGACTCTATCTTTTGCAAGAATATCAAGTATAGGGTTAGACATTGATTTGATAATGGTTTTAGGCGTTATGCCATGTAGCGTGTTGTATTCTATCTGAAGCGCTCTGCGTCTCTCTGTTTCTTCTATAGCCTTTTTCATACTATCTGTAGTTTTATCGGCGAAAAGAATAACTTTAGAGCTAGCATTACGAGCGGCTCTCCCTATCATCTGGATTAATGTGCGGTAGTTTCTGAGATAGCCTTCTTTGTCTGCATCCATGATGCAAACAAGGGATACTTCGGGTAAATCTATACCTTCCCTGAGAAGATTTACGCCTACTATTACATCAAACTCATTCATTCTCAGCGATCTAAGTATCTCTATCCTTTCAAGAGCTTTAATTTCACTGTGCAAGTATCTTGCACGCACACTATGATCTAAAAGGTAATCACTGAGGTCTTCAGCCATCTTTTTGGTAAGGGTGTTTACTATAATTTTTTCGCCTTTCTCGGTTTTGGCTTTAATTTCTTCCATTAATACATCGATCTGACCCTTAGTCGGCTTTATCTCTAGGAGTGGGTCTAAAAGACCAGTGGGACGTATAATAAGCTCAGTGAAGGCTTCGCCGCAAGTTTCCATTTCTTCATCACCTGGTGTAGCTGAGATATAGACTATATTTTTCACTTTCTCATTAAACTCATTATATTTAAGAGGTCTATTGTCAATCGCGCATGGCAGCCTGAAACCATAGTCTATTAATACTTGTTTTCTGCTTCTATCACCGTTATACATGGCTTTAAGCTGCGGTAAGGTCATGTGTGATTCATCAATGTAACATACCCAGCCATCTTCACCATATCTGCGATTATAGTAATCGATAAGAACCTGGGGGGATGAGCCAGGGGGGCGACCCTCGAAAATTCGTGAATAATTTTCAATTCCAGAGCAGTAACCCATCTCTTTTATCATCTCGATATCATATTTAGTTCTTTGTAATATGCGCTGGGCTTCAAAATCTTTGCCAAGATGTTTAAATTCGTTTACTCTTTCGTGTAATTCTTTTTCTATTTGAGCGACTGCCGCTTCTACGGCATCATCATCTGTCATGTAATGCTTAGCTGGAAAGACTTTTACTTCATTTAGTAGTTCTAATATTTCACCTGTTATGTTATCCACGAGGCTGAGTCTTTCTATTTCATCACCGAAAAACTCTATCCTTAAAATCCTCTCCTCGTCAGCTTGCCAGATATCTATTACCTCGCCCCTTACTCGAAAAAGCCCTCGAAGTAACTCTGTATCATTTCTGCCGTATTGTATTTCTACTAAATTTTTTAAAAACTCTCGCTGATCTAATTCCTCACCGACTTTGAGGGGGATAGCGGATTTAAAATATAATTCTGGAGTGCCTAAACCATAGATGCAGCTAACTGAGGCTACGACTATAACATCATCTGCTTCGTAGAGAGATCTAGTAGTCGCGTATCTGAGCCTATCTATATTGTCATTTACTTTCGCGGTCTTTTCTATAAAGGTGTCTGAGCTTGGTATATAGCTTTCTGGTTGATAATAATCATAATAACTAATAAAATATTGAACTCGATTATCGGGGAAGAAATCCTTAAACTCATTACAGAGCTGCCCAGCTAGAGTTTTATTATGAGCTAATACTAAAGCTGGTTTATTAATGCTCTGAATTATATTAGCTACCGTAAAAGTCTTACCACTTCCTGTAATACCCATCAAGACCTGTCTCTCTTTTCCTTGATTGAGTCTTTTAACTATCTCTTGGATTGCCTTAGGCTGATCTCCAGCTGGAGAAAAGTTACTATCAAGTTTCCATTTATTTTCAGTGACTTGCATAATGCTACTCTTGTCGAATAATCCCTTTTTTAATACTTACGGTAAGTAAACTTATATTTTAGCTTGATCTGCTTCTTGTTTTAAATTTTAAGAAAAGTGGGAAAAATTATATAAGCTATGTATAATCCTATCTTTGAAGATGATGATAAAAATGGTAATCTTAAGCAATTAAGAGAACTCATCTATATTCGCAGCACCAAGCATAATATATCTGAACTTGGCTCCAGTATATTAACTTTTATTAAAAAGCACCCCGTAAGTTTTTTTACAGCAGTGCTATTCTTTTTTTTAGGTGGCTATAAAAAACGCAGAAATTGAAGTTCGGCAACAGTCTCTAGATTTGGAAATATGAAAAGTGCTAAGTATTTAGCGATATTAAACATAACTCCAGACTCATTTTCAGATGGTTCTCAGAATTTTCGTGATCTTGGCTGGCTTTTAGATAAAGCAGAGAAACTGATGGAAAGTGGAGCTTACGCTTTAGACGTAGGGGCAGAATCTACTCGCCCTGATGCAGAGCCAGTGTCTGCAATTGAAGAATATCAACGTTTGGAGAATTTTTTAAAAGTTTTCTGTAGTAAATATGATTTCCCTTTATCTATAGATACTCGCAAATATGAAGTCATGGAGGCTTTACTATCAGAGACTTTCTTTAGGGGGAAAATATCTTTTTTAAATGATGTAGAAGGGTTTACTGATGAGCGTAAGCTAGAGCTTATTTCTAAGTATGATAAAGAACAGAAGATTAAACTTATAGCGATGCACTCGAAAGGTGCTGTGCCACCAAGTTTAAAGGCTTTAGAAATACCAGAAGATTATTATTTAAGTGATTATCCTCAGGCTAAAAATGAGAAAGCCGCTTTTGAAATGCACTTAATAGATTTTTTTTCTCGATTTTTAGATTCCTGTGAAAATTATGGTATTGACTTAGCTAGGGTAATTCTTGATCCAGGATTAGGTTTTGGTAAAAACTACAATCATAGCTATGACTTAATTGAGATTTTACCGAAGCTTAAAAATGCAGAAAATAAAATTATGCGGCGGTCTCAGGGATTTAATCCTGAAATACTTATAGGAGCTAGTCGTAAGTCTTTTTTAGGCACTGCTTTAAATGCAGAGAAGGGAGTTCGCGAGCAGTGTGAAAGTAATGGCACTCTTGCAGAGCCTAATATGGATTTGGATTTATTAACGCAAAAATATAATGAGCTTTGTTATGAAGCTGGAGTTAATTACTTTAGGGTTCATAAAATATTTTCTTAATCACTTTTTCACCACCTTTTGATATGAGCTTATAATTAAAGATGTTGTGTGTTTTTAGTGATTTGTAAAAATCTAGTAAAAGCTTAGTGAGTAAGAAATGGACGAGGAAACCTTAATCGAAATATTCCAAAAATCTCTTTTAGAAGAAGAGAAGTCGGCTTTGGTTGAGGATTTAAACGCTCAATATTTAAAGACCTGCATGGAGATAAAAGAATCTTGTAAGCCTTTTGGTAAGATTATTACAGATAAAGTATCTGATTATTTTTCTAGCTTTTTCAAAGTAATTCAGTTAGCCCCATCTATCCTAGACGTAGAGAAAGTTATTGCTGAATTTAAAAAGCTTAAGCTCAAAGGCTCTGAATTAAAAGCTTTTATTATTGATAATTTAGACGAGCCAGATGAGCTTTTGGATTTCGTTGAAGAATATAGGCTAACTGTTGAAAATCGTTTAGATGTCATAGAAAGAGAACAGTTATATTATCAAGCGAATTTAAACCAGCTACCTGAGCAGAGTCTGAGCGTAGAAGAAATCGATAATGAAAAAACGCTAGTTTTAACTATTCTTAATCCAGTACAAACCCTAATCGGCATGAATGCCTTATTGAATTACCAGCTCGGGCATTTAGTAGAGATTAATATTCAGATTTTTAATCATTTAAAGAAATTAAGTGCAGAGCATCAGCTGACGACTATTTATATTAAAGATGCTGCTGCTTTAAATTTAAGTGAAGAGAAGAGAGAGGAATTTATAGATTATGTTCAAGAAGATCGTGATTCTCTCGGTAATTTGGGGCTGGAAGCCTTACTGAGTCAAGATGTTCGTGAAAATATCATGGATGTAGCAAGTGAGCTTGCTACTAATCTAGTTTATAGAATATGCTGGAGCGGTGACTTTACGATTAAGTCATGAGGCGGGCGAAAACGCAGAAAGTGGAGTTATGCAGCGATGCCCACTAGAGACCGCTGCACAACGCGCAGTTTCAAGGCTGAGGAGGACGAATGACCGCAGTGTACTGGGAGTACATGAGGATCATGAGGACGACGAAAACGCAGAAAATGGAGTTGTGCAGCGGTCTCTATAATCCTTTAAAATCAGGTCCAGACCCAGCATAAGCTGGATTAACTCTTAAATTCTGCTCTGGACAGATAAGCTCACAAGTCCTGCACTGCACGCAGTTTTCAAGTGACATGGCATGCACTTTTATATTACCGCTAGAAATATCTAATCTGTGAACCTCTGCTGTACAGTCAGATACACAAGGCACATCTAAACTTTTAGCTTCATAGGTGTTAATACAAGTAAGGCAAGTATCACTGTTAAATTCATCTATATGGCTAGGATGCTCGTCGTAGCGGGTGTTAGCGTAGAAGACTGCATCCTCGCGGCTATAGACAGTCGTCTTAGCGAAATCATCACCCCCATGGCATCTGTCCATCAAGACTTTATTGAAATTAGGGTCTATATGCTGATAGCCTGGTTTGTAAACTACCTCTTCTTTAATTTCTTTAGCGTTATTGAGTAAACTCGCTGATCTTAGAAAAGCTTTAGTCGCTTTAAAAGGATTCTGGACGCCGACTTTAAGACCACCTAAAACAGGGGCTTTAGTCTGATCTATAGAACTTAGAACTTCTGGAAGGTAATCTCTGAGTAGTTCAGGGTTCTCAATAAAGGCTTTTCTGAAATATCTATTTTCTTTAAATTTATCCATGTAAGGAGAAGCCATTAAGCTGCTCTGGTACTTACTGAGTTTAGCTTCAGAAAAATCATTAGCTTTTAGTGCTTCATAGACGACTTTAGCTGCTATATAACCAGACTCTATCGCCTTATCCACTCCAGCTAAGGCTTTTACATCTAGTAAGCCTAGCGCATCACCTAAAATCAAAGCACCATTTACTTGGAATTTTTTAGGTAAGCTTGCATAACCGCCTTCAGGCAAGACTGCTGCACCATAGTGCATTAATTCAGCTCCCTTAAGCATTTTTTGTAACCAAGGATGTTTTTTATATTCCTGTAACTGTTTCTGCGGGTGAATATTAGGGTTTGAGCTGTCTAAAGATATGACTAAGCCTATGGTTACACGTCTATTTTTAAGACCATAGATGAAACCGCCACCTAGAGTGCCATCTAGAGTAGGGTAGCCAAGCGTGTGCCATACTTTCCCTTCTATATTTTCAGAATCTTCTGCTAGCTGCCAAGTCTCTTTAACGCCTACAGACCAGATCTGTGGATTAGTTTCTAGATCATATTTTTTAATTAAATCTTTAGATAAAAAACCTTTATCTCCGAAACAAGTAAGTTTAGAGTAAATGATATCGTCTTCGTCATTACCAGTACGATCCACTCTTAGACCAGCTACTTTAGTACCTTCATAAATAATTTCCATAGCTGGAAAACCAGGAAAAAGATCTAATTTTACGTTAGGGACTTGAGCTGCTTTAGCTTTCAGGTTTTCAGCCATCCAAGCTACAACATTAGAGAGTGTGAGAATATAATAGCCTTCTTTTACGAAATCCACTGCTGCTGCACGAGTCAGAATAGAGGGAATATCCCACTTCTCATGATAAGCCATTAAAGAGACATAACTTTTTTTACAGATAGCTTCTATAGGCATTCTATCTTTAATATGGTCTGGGAAAGCTTTAGCGAAGATGGAAGGATGCACTACCGCACCTGAAACTATGTGCCCGCCAAAGTCGTGAGCTTTTTCTAAAATCGCGATAGAAAATTTAAACTCTGGATTTTTTTCAGCAAGTCCAAGTATCGTATGTGCAAGAGTCAGATTAGAAGGGCTGGCTCCGACAAGGACTAGGTCGTACTCTATTCTGGGCTTAGTATTACTCATTTATTTAACCTTTAATTCTGCTAGTTTACTAGTATTTTTTTCTTGAAGCTGCTTAATCATCTCTGGAATTACGTGATAGACGTCACCGACTATACCTTGATCTGCAAAAGAAAATATAGGTGCATCTGGATCTCTATTAATAGCGATAATTAATTCTGATTTCTGCATTCCAACACGGTGCTGGAGTGCCCCAGAGATACCACAGGCTATGTAGATTTTAGGTCTAACTGTTTTACCAGTTTGCCCAACTTGATACGGATATGTCATCCAGCCTAAATCTACTATTTTACGAGAAGCCCCCACTACTGAATTTTCAAAACAAGCAGCAAGATCTTTAAGAAGGTTCACTCCATCAGCAGACCCTAAGCCATAGCCACCTGCGACTATAACATCAGCTGCGGTAATATCTATCTTCCCTTCTATTTCTCTAAGAGTTTCTTTGATAGTAATTCTGTAATCACTTGGCTGAAAATTAATCGCTACCTTTTTAATTTCAACGCCTTCAGGCTTCTCTGTTAGCATCTCGGGCTTAGCAAATACACCAGGTCTAATAGTCGCCATCTGCGGGTCTTTCCAAGGTCCTAAAATCCTAGCTTTTAAAGATTCGCCGAAACTCGGTCTAGAAGCATAAAGACACTCAGGGAAGTAACCAATTTTCGTCTGATCTATACCAGATGTGTGCTCATAAGGGCCGATGTCGAGTTCTATGGTATCTGCTGTTAAGCCCGTTTCAAAAAAAGCTGCAATACGCGGTGCTAAGTCTCTACCTGTAGTAGTCGATCCCATAAGTAAAGTGTGCGGTGGAGTCGCCCATGAGCTAAGTTCATCTAAGATAACCCTTCTATAGTGTAAGGTCTTATATTCTGCAAGCTCAGCATGGTCTGCTAGATAGACTTTTTCTGCTCCAGCCTTGATAACGGCATCTACAGCAGCTTCCATATTATGACCGATAACGAAACAAGATAAGGGTGAGCCTAATTTTCTTGCTAATTTTTTACCTTCTCCGAGCAGCTCTAAAGTAACATTCGCTACTTGAGAATTAACCTGCTCCGCTACGACTAAAACTTCTCCAGCCATTATATTTTCACAAACTCCTTAAGCATAATTGCATCTTTAAATACTTCACTTACTAATTCTGAAGCAGCTTTTCCTTGATGCATTTTACAGTTACCACCGACTACACCTATCTTCCACGTTTTAGAAACTATAGTAGGTGAGCCGTTTAGACCACATCTCATTTCATCAGCTTCACATTTATCTAAATCTATAATCTCTACATATTTGGCTTGCTCTTCTTTGCTCGCTCTTTTGACATCTTGGACGAACTGAGCCCCTCTGAGGGATTTAAATTTAAGCTTAGTATAGCTATTAGCGATAGTTACTAAAGCTGGTAATTCCGCTGAAACTAGCTGTGTGCCACCTTCTATAATTTTTTTAGCATGAAGAAGATTATCGGATATAGAGAAATCCTCACAGTAAGTGACCTGTGTGAAATCTAGTCTTTCAGATATTTCTGGACCTACTTGAGCCGTGTCACCATCAGTTGTCTGTAAGCCACAGAATATTAAATCTGCTTTTTTACCATTCTTTTTAAATAAATATTCTAAAGTTCTACATAAAGCATAAGCTGTTGCTAAAGTATCGGAAGCAGCTAATCTTCTGTCTGATAAGATACAAGTCGCATCAGCACCATGTTCTAAAGCTTGGTAAAGTATATCTATCGCTGGTGGTGGACCCATAGTCACGGCGAATAATCTAGAATTAGGTCCGCCCATTTTCTTAGCATTAAGACCTGCTTGCAGAGCGAAAGCATCAAAGGGATTTAGCATTTTACCAGCTTTAGCCCTATCTATAGTTCCGTCTGGATTAACACCAGCTTTGGATCTAGTATCTGGAACTTGCTTGATTAATACGTATATATCTAAATCTTTATTCATTGTGGTAAAACCTAATTCTACTTTAACCCTAAAGTCCTCCTTAAGAGGGCTAAATTTCTAATCATTTAAATCGTGAGTAATTCTTTTTCTTTACTCGTAGCTAACGCATCGACTTTCTCGATATATTTATCAGTAGTCTTCTGTACATCATTCGTAAAGTTTCTGAGAAGATCTTCTGTCATATCCTTATCTTTCTTCGCGTCGTTTAGAACATCTCTTCTGACATTACGTATCGCTACTTTACCCTCTTCTATTATTTTTTTAGTCTGTTTAACTAATTCTTCTCTTCTCTCTTTGGTGAGCTCTGGAATCGTAATAATAAGCTTCTGACCATCATTCGTGGGGTTAAGTCCTACATCACTTTCTTTAATAGCTTTCTCTATTCCGACTAGTATGCTGTGATCAAAAGGAGTTATAACTAGTGTGCGTCCTTCGGGTACAGACAGATTCGCTAAAGACTTAAGTGGCGTTTTAGAGCCATAATACTCGACCACCACTCTATCAAGTATAGCGGGGTTAGCTCGCCCAGTTCTTATGGTGAGAAGCTCTTTCTCAACCATTTCTAAAGCTTTTTGCATACGGTTCTCTAAGTCAGACATAATTACCATCATACACCTAGCCTCATGAGAAAAAAAGTGCTTTTCAACAAGAATTAATAAAATTAAAAAAAAATGCAGGTTTTTTCTAGTATCATTTATCTAGATATGGCCGCTGAACAAGTGATTTATATGAGTATTATTGCTGGAATATTGGCAATTATTTTTGGTTTGCTTTATTCTTTCTGGATTTTCAAGTTAGATACGGGTTCCGATAAGATGATGGCGATAGCCTCTGCGATACAAGATGGTGCGAATGCCTTTCTTCGCCGCCAGTATATGACGATAGGCGCTGTAGGGTTGATTCTTGCGGTGGTGATTTATTTCATTCTTGGTGCGAAAATCTGTGCTGGGTTTTTAATAGGAGCTGTGCTTAGTGGTTTAACTGGATTTATCGGTATGATGGTTTCAGTTAACTCTAATGTGAGAACTGCTCAAGCTGCAAGTGTCGGTATACACCGTGCATTAGATGTGGCTTTCAGGGGTGGTGCTGTAACTGGACTTCTTGTTGTTGGTTTAGGTCTACTTGGAGTTACCTTATTTTTTAATTACCTAAATGTTTCCTACCCTACTGAGATTGAAGATAACGTTAAAGCTCTTATTGGATTAGCTTTTGGTTCTAGTTTGATTTCTGTTTTCGCAAGATTAGGTGGAGGTATTTTCACTAAAGCTGCTGACGTCGGTGCTGACTTGGTAGGTAAAGTAGAAGCTGGTATTCCTGAAGACGATCCTCGTAACCCAGCTGTTATAGCTGATAACGTTGGTGATAACGTTGGTGACTGTGCCGGTATGGCTGCCGATCTGTTTGAAACTTATACTGTAACTGCTACAGCGGTTATGCTTCTTGGTTTTCTTTTATATCCAGATGCAGTGAGAGCGGGAAATCTTTCTACTATTATTTATCCTTTAGCTATGGGAGCTACTGCGATAGTAGCCTCTATTATAGGTAACTTTTTTGTTAAATTAGGTAAGAGCCAAAATATTATGAGAGCTCTTTATAAAGGGTTAGTCGTGAGTGGTTTAGTAGCTGCTGTCGGTTTTTATTACATTACGGACTTAGTTTTAGTAGATACAGAGTTCCCTAAAATTAATTATTATTACGCTGCTTTAATTGGGCTTGCTTTAACTGGACTTTTTGTTATTATCACTGAATATTACACCTCTACTGATTTTCCACCAGTAAAGAAAATCGCGAAAGCTTCTGAGTCTGGTCATGCGACTAATATTATTGCTGGTTTAGCTATTTCTATGGAATCCACTGCTGCACCAGTCTTGGTTATAGTGCTTGCGATGCTTAGTACTTATACCCTCTGCGGCGTTTATGGAGTGGGTGTAGCTGCGATGAGTATGCTTTCTATGGCGGGTATCATAGTAGCCTTAGATTCTTACGGACCGATTACCGATAATGCTGGTGGTATAGCTGAAATGTCTGGCATGGACCCTGAGATTAGAAAAATTACAGATGCTTTAGATGCTGTTGGTAATACTACTAAAGCTGTTACTAAGGGTTATGCGATTGGTTCTGCTGCTTTAGCTGCGATAGTTTTATTTACTTGTTTTAAAGCTGATCTATTCCAAGCCATTATTGAACATAATGAAAAATTTGGTACTGAATTATTGCCACCACAGTTTGATATTTCTGATCCTTATGTATTGTCTGGATTATTTATTGGTGGAATGATACCTTTCTTATTCGGTGCTTTTGCTATGCAATCGGTAGGTAAAGTTGCAGGTAAAGTTGTAGCTGAAGTTAGAAGACAGTTTGCTGAGATACCTGGAATTATGAAATTTGAGGCTAAGCCAGATTATGCTAGATGCGTGGATATCGTTACTATCGGTGCTATTCAAGAAATGGTTATACCAGCCTTGTTACCAGTGCTTATTCCTATTTTAATAGCCTTTATTGGAGTGTTTTACCTTAATGGCTATGAGCCACTCTCTTCTGCTCGAATCATGGGTGGTGTGCTTGTCGGAAGTATCGTTACTGGTATATTTCAAGCGATTTCTATGACCTCTGGTGGTGGAGCTTGGGATAACGCTAAAAAATATGTAGAAGATGGACACTGTGGTGGTAAGGGTTCTGAAGCACATAAAGCTTCTGTAACTGGTGATACAGTGGGTGATCCTTATAAAGATACAGCAGGTCCAGCAATTAATCCGATGATTAAAATACTCAATATCATTGCACTTTTACTAGTCTCTTATTTAATTTGAGACCGCTGCATAATTTCATTTTCTGCGTTTTACTGTCCAGTCTTGAAATTTGCATGTTGTGCAAGCCCTCTTCAAGGCTAATAAAAAAAGGAGAGATGCTCGCATCTCTCCTTTTTTCTTTTTCTTATCTTTTCTATAAATCTCTCTCGTCTTCGATATCTTCTATTAGATCGGTTATACCATCACTGAGGCTTAGACCTTCGAGTAAGTCGCAGATGTCTTCCTCGTCCTCTAAATCGTAATACTCATCGATGAAATCCTCTAGATACATTCCGTCATTCATTGCATATCTCCTTAGTTTTGATTGCTGAGGAATACATAAGGCATTTTTATTAAGTGGAGATTAAGGAATGAGAATTTTTAAGAATTGGTTTTATAGCATTGTTTTATTAATTCAGGGGTTTAATCCCTATAAATTTAACACTTGAAATTTGGTAAGTATCCTCTCAGGTATAGTGTAATAAATCTCTATGAGCTATACAATTTAAGATTTCAATAAAGAATTTCTAGATAACAATTCTTGTTTACAGTATTTGTTTAATCAAACATTCCGTAATGCAATATGTCCTAGAAGTTACAAATTTGTTTATTTTTTTGAGGTAAGCTTATGACAGGCAACAGTAGGTTGGATAATTGTTTTGCTATATGCCACATAACAACAGGAGGGATTGCATTTCCTATTTGTTTATAGGCATCTCCCTCGCTGCCAGAAAATATAAAATCATCAGGGAAAGATTGTATCCTAGCAGCTTCTCTAGGTGTAAACCTTCGATATAATTCCTTCTCTCTATCTACAAGCAAAACAGGGTCTCTGGAGTTCAAGCTGACCTTTGCCAAATGACTGGTAATAGTTAAACATTGGCCATCCAAGTCTTGCGCTAAGGCTCTTTTCATATTCGACTTAGCTTTTTTAACACCCTCTACAGCTCTTTTAGAGAAAAAATACTTATCATCGTCTGGGTAGAGGGAATCTATAACTTGTCGAAGGGGAATTTTCTGAATAGAGTTGGACTCTAAGCTATGGGTAGCATTAGGAAAGTCAAAGTCTATAGGTATATCTTTCCTGATGCCTACAATAAAAATACGTTCTCTTTTTTGTGGGATACCGTAGTCACTGGAATCTATTAAAGCGTGATTAATTTTGTATCCTATAGACTTGAACTCTTCGCACGCCAGTTTGAAATAATACCCATTTTCTAACCTGTAAAAACCTTCCTGAATTCAGATCTGAAGTTAAATTTTTAATAATTCAAGCAAATTGTTAATTAGATTTCAGAGAGAAGTTTATCAAGAGAGATGGAATTTTTGCA
>RFQS01000341.1 GCA_009924885.1 Pseudomonadota bacterium
TCACCCATGGTTATGCTCTAGATATATTAAGAAACCACCTTACTGAAAAAGAACAAAAGTTTTTTCCTTTAATGGAAGATAGTAATAATAAACCTGATCCTATTATTTACTTGAATCACTTAAATATTCAAATGACAATGGAAATATTAGAAGTAACAAAAGTTCATAGATCTATAAAAAAATACTTGATTAAAGATCTAAAAAATTTCCACACGATTTTGAGAATTTATACACAAAAATACGATAAGCAATTTAAAACATTTAAAACTGAATAAGTTTCACGTTGTCTTTTCTGCTTTACATTAGAAAGAATAATTCAAAAATAACTAAAATCCAGTATCAAGCCTCATAAATCCCCCCAAGGTCACCTAAAAATTTTGACCAACATTTGACCAACACCTGACCATTAAGCTTTAAAACACCCAAGCCCAGCCTAGTTATAGAGAAAGCCACTTCGTGGTCAAAAAAAACATCTTGACCGCAAAGCTATTCCCAGACTCACTTTCACGCTTAACCCTGATATATCTAATAAGCAGGTGATCTAAATGAGCAATCAAAAGAGCGTCAATGAAAGCACAAATCAGCAACTCAACGGCTCTGACATAGAGAGAATTAAAGACTATCTTCTTTTGCTCGTCAAAATCAAAAAATCACAAACCATAAAAAAGGACCACAATAATGAGTAATAAAAATATTAGCGAAATAAATTTCAAACTAGTCAATGGTAAAGGCTCACCAATAGTAGCTATAGCAAGCTTAGTTTATGACCACAATCTATATCTAGGTTCTATAGCTTTAAGACAAGAAGCTGATGGAATAATAAAATGCCTTTTCCCCACCAAGAAAATAGGAAATCAGCAGTTTAGCATTTATAACCCTATTAACAAAGAAACTCAGGAAGCTATTTCTAAAAGCATTATCCAAGAGTTTCAGAATTTCATGCAGCTAGTAGCCAATGATTCAAGAAGTAATGACATAGATAAGACTTGTAAAGATGAAAAATTTAAAACCTACTGATATCTTAGCTCTAGATGAAATAGAGATTAAAAGACTTGTCTATTCAAGAATCCGAGCTACATATATCCTAAGAGAATTGTTCAATTCAGACTTATCCATGAAACGAATAGCCCTAGATGGCTACGAGGAAGATGCTTTTTGGGGGTGGAGAGTCCCAATGCGAGATCCCGTAAGTGGCAGGGTTCGATTTTATCGATATAAAAATCTGAATCAACCTTTTGAAATCAAATATTATCAAAAAAAAGGTCTCCCTCTAGTTCCATTTTATCCATTCTTGGAGTTTGCATGCTGGCTGGATGGGACTGTTGCCAATCCCAACGAGTAAATACCGATAGGCATTTGCATTAAGAGTCTTTGCAGGAGTATGTTTTGATATTAAAATAGATAAAGATATGTTTACCAACGAGTC
>RFQS01000342.1 GCA_009924885.1 Pseudomonadota bacterium
TATTAAAAAGAGCACCTAAATCCTTAATGGAGGAAGATATATCTAGTCTCTCTACTTTACTGGCAGGCGAGCAAAAATTCATATTATCCGATATCGACTATACCAGGAAAATGTTTTCAACTAGCCGGTATGATTATGATAATGAATACCGGGACTGGGAATCACTACAGGAAGAGATTTTCAAAGGAATAAGAAAAGAAGGATTAGACCTTGATCTAAATAGCAATGCTTTTAACCGGAAAGATGATCAAAATTATTATTATCAGGCAACAGATATAAGATTAATCCAAAATGAGATTATGAAGCCTTTTCTCGGGATTTTTACTATACATGAACCGATAGGCGACAGCAGATACGTAAATCAGGTTTTATCTACCTTAGTATTATCGCTGGATGAGCATAAGCCTACTTTGTGCGTTTATAACCTAGGTAATTGGCATTGGGTATCTTTTGCCGCCTTAAAAATAAATGATGAAGTATACGTGCTGTATAAGGATTCAAAAGGCACTGTTAATAAAAAGTTTGAGAAGCTGATAACAGAAATGTACGGAGCTGCTAGATTTATTACTAACACATCTTGCGAGCAAACATCCGGAGTAGAATGCGGGATATTTGCCTTAAAGAATATGTTAATTTTGGCAGAGCAGCTTCAAAACAACAAGGAAGAATTTATTAAGGGATTTGAGGAGTTTAAAGATTTTTGTAGTCTGGAACTAGCACAAAAGCTTAGAGCAGAAGATTTTGCCGTAGAATATGTAGTTAGCAAATACTATGAAGTTAACGCTGCTGAATTACATTTAAGTCGTTTACTGCAGTTAAGAGCCAAGCATACTACTGAAGCTAAAGTAATAGAACAAAAGCTTAAAGAAGAAGAATTAAAGGAATTTACCATTATAGCATTAGATGCAGGTGAAGAATTAACCGACACAGTTAGTACTATAACTGTTGAAATCGCAACCATGGAAGATACAGATCCTACAGATAACAATTATCTCTACGGCTATCGATTTGCCATTAGTGACAATCTAAAAGCAGACCGTGAGAAAATATTTACAATCATAAGTGAAATACTAGAAGCATACCCGGTGGTTGTAAATGATAAGAGTGTCATATTTTCTGCAGATCATGTAAGTATGGTAGTTAAAGTACCAAAAGCAGCTATTAATGACCAAAATATAACTTCCATAGGAATAGATAGATTTTCTGACAATCTATCTATAGAGCATAATTCTAAAGAAGAAACAGAAGTTTTACAGATTATTCAGCAAGAGGTCGGTATTCTTCTAGAAAGTCATATACCAAGCCATAAGACCATAAAACACTATACTTTGATTCATCAAAGATTAACTCCTCCAGATACGCAAGAATTAGAACAGCTTGATTATAAGCTAGCCGGGGCTACTGCCGAGT
>RFQS01000343.1 GCA_009924885.1 Pseudomonadota bacterium
GGACGAGATTTAGAAATTCGGTCGATAAGACTCTTGGCTTCTTGGAGAGGTTCCTTGAATCCCGTTAATCCTACGGGACGAAGCCATCTATCTATGGCCTTCTCTACTGCCTTTAGATCCGGTAATCCAGGTATTGGTTCATTCTCTATGAGAACCCCGAATTGAGATTTTCCGCTAAACCATATGATGGAAAGTGTGTCTTGATCCCCTATTAACTTTGGGAGCTTCCTCTTTAACTGCTCTCGTATTTTGGGTAATTCACCAAACATCGACCCTGAGCAGTCTATGATCACTATATGGTTAACAGGTGATTCTACCTCTACTACTTTTTTAGACTCAATCGATTGAGTCACTAAATATAAAGATCCATTTAATGCGAGATGATTCATGCGGGACCTCTGACTGGTAGAAGGTTTTTATCTGCGGAAAAGATAGGAATCTTTTTCCGCAGACCATGAAATCTACAGTGGAGCTAACCGTCATGAACAATGATGCTGTGCAATTATTGGATGAAATCAAATTCCGCAATGAGACCACTGTTAATCTGTTAAATATTAGTAAATCAGAAATAGATCGGCTAAAAAATGAGATTAGTGTTCGAAATGATAAATCGACAGAAGAAATACAAAAATGCTGGGAAAAATGCTGCAGCAACCATAGTTTTAACGAGTCGTATTTAGCTGACCACGTAAAATCCTTGTCTGCATCTCAGAAGGCACCGGAAATTAATATTGTTCTGTCTTCATTGCCTTTTCTAGCTAGTTTTATAGCTATTTTTAATACTTGGTTTAATTCTGATGGATGATAAAACAAAGAATAAAGTTCTTATAGCAATCGGTCTGATTTTCCTTATTTTAATTGGCACTATAGTATTTTTAGCCAGTAAATTAGATGATTTAAAGTCAGAAATAAAAAACCTTCAGAATAAGAATTTCGAAAAATTACCTGATGAAGTAGCTAAGCCAAGTCCTACACAAGGCACTATTAAAACAGTTGAAGACGAAATTAAGGACCGAGGGCTGCCGGTTAAGGATATAAAATCGGATGCCGATAAAAACGGAGCGGCAATATCGGGTGTCACTACTATCGTGGTAAAAACCGAAGGCCAAACCGGTAATAACGCTTCGAGCACTCGGACTGAACCATCGTCAGTTATCATACGAGAGATACCAAAAGACTGTAAATGTCCATATATCGCATCTACTGAATATAAGATCTTCTATGAACGGTTCGGGCAGGAATATGTGCCATTTGGAGAAATAGGGTTCACTGCCGCAGCGTCCCCTAATCCTTGGTCTTACCAAATATTTCCGCGAGACTATAGTGTTACTACCGTCATAGCCGAAGACGAGAATCACAAAAAAACAACATACAGTTCCTTCCAGTTAAGAGTGGAAGGGCAGACTTTT
>RFQS01000344.1 GCA_009924885.1 Pseudomonadota bacterium
ATGATCTAGCAACAGCCGCTTCTGAAATAACTAATCAAGTTGGATCTGCAGGCGACTTCTTAAAACTAAATCGTATACAAGCTGAGTCTTTAGCTTCTGCATTTGGCATGAGTCGAGATCAAATGGGAGAAATGTTGCAACAACAAGAACTATTGACTAAGCTAGGTGCTAAACAAGGTGATAGTGCTAAAGATCAACTTCGTTTAGGTTTAGAAAGATACAAAAATCAAAAAGCTTTGTCGGCTGCCATTGGAGAAGAAGCATATCAATCATTAGTTAATGCGTCTGCTCAAGAAAAGATTGCTGCATTTATAGAGAAAATAAAGCAGTCGTTTGCAGATTTTGTTGAAAAAAGTGGAATTATTGGAGTTATAGAGAGATTCATTAACTATCTATCAGAACCAAAAAATATTAGAGCTGATTTAGAAACGCTAAGAAACTTTTTTGCATTCGCAGTAGAATCTGTTTTATCTATTGCTAATGGTGTTATTAATGCGATAGACTTTATAACTTTTGGTTTTGGTATCGATGAAAAGTTTGAAAGAAAATTTGAAAAGTTTTCTAAAGAAGCTCCAAATAGAATTAGATCTTTAGGCACAGGAGGAGCAGGAGAAACTGTAAGTGTAGGAGACGCGTCTGCTAAAAAAGAAGCAGGCATATCTCCTGCAGCAACTTCTAATGTAAATACTGCAGACAATATGAGTATGGCAAGAGCTCCAATGCAAATAAATCTATATCCAATAGCTGGAGTTGATAGTAAGCTTATGTCTACAAGCATTGGAAGAGGTGTTGGAGACACAAATAAAGTTATTCAATAATAACAAAATAATTTAAATGCCTTTAATTGATCTACAAACTAATCTGAAGAACTTAAGGTTCGGTAATGACAGACCAGGATACGGTTCGTCAGGACTTCCTTATATTCAGACTATAATGCCTGATACGTCTAATCCTACAGGTAATACTCTACCTATTTATAGAGCTAGTTCAACTGGAGGTTTAGATTTTCCTATTAGAGGAGGTCAATTAGAGTTTAATTTAGGCGCGCAATCTTTTACTGTTTCTAGTAAAATAGATAGGAGTAGAATTAGAAAGTTCTTTGAAGATGCTCCTAGAGGTACTACTTTTATTCAAAAACAAGTAGGACTTCAACTATCTAATCCTAAGATTGAAACAGGAAATACTTTGTTTGGTATTCCTCAAGGAATTCCTTATCCTGGCTTATTAGAAAACACTAGAGTGTATAATCTAGGAGCAAATACACTTGCTCAAGTAGGCGTATCTGGAACAGGTCTACACGCTATTAGGCATGGTTTGGTACCATTTAATTACTTTGAGAAGTACTATTATGATATTGTTAATAAGCAAAACGTAACAGACCAGAAAGCGTCTAATAGGCTTTATA
>RFQS01000345.1 GCA_009924885.1 Pseudomonadota bacterium
TAACAGAAATTTAATATTTTAAAATGCCATCAACTGACCTTAAAGCCATTCATAGAAAGCTTTCTGGTGATTTCGATGGAAGGGTGCGGAATGTGAGTTGAATTATTAAAAATTTAACTTCAGATCTGAATTCAGGGTAGCTTATATATTACAACTAGGGAATCTTATATTGAATTAAATTTATTAAACATTTAAATTTTATACTATGTTAATCTTTTGTAAGATGTATTGAATGATAAGCGTATCACCAGACCTTTTCCTTGCAAGTAGCTCTTTGACTCGTAAAGAGCTTTTAAAAAATCATGGTATCGAAATGAATATCTGCTCCCCAGAGATAGATGAGGATGATTTAAAGAGAAAGTTTTGTGTTAATTTATCAGCCGCTGAAATAGCAATGTTTTTAGCTAAAGCTAAGGCAAGCTCGGTTTCTCTTTTAAGTAGAAAATCTTTTTTTATCGCAGCAGATCAGGTTTGTGAGCTTGATGGCAAAATCTTTGATAAACCTTTAACAGAAGAGAATGCGATTAAACATTTAAAAGAGCTTCGCTCTAAAACTCACACTCAGAACTGTGCTACCGTGATTTATCATAATGCTGAATGTATTTGGGAATTTTCAGGTAAAGCTTTATTAACTATGAGAAATCTTAAGGATGAAGAAATTACATCTTATGTTGAGCTAGAGAAGCCTTTAAATTCTGCTGGAAGTTATATGTTTGAAAAGCATGGTAAACATTTATTCTCTGATGTTCAAGGTGACCATGATGTTATTTTAGGGCTTCCAATAGTAAAGCTCGTAGATAAACTCTACGAGCTTGGTTTAATAAGATTAACTTAGGCGTGAAATTTGTTCGTTCAGCTACGCGCCCAAATCAACCTAGATTTATATCAATAAGAGAATAGACATACTTAATGTAAGTTTCGTCAATGCTATTTACTGAACCATCTTCATTAACATCTAATCTCTTGAAGTATTCTTTTGTGCTATTTAGTTTTTGCTTGAAGCGTTCTATCTCTGTAGTATTGACTACGCCATTTAGATTTATATCTACAGCATTAATTGCTTTTAGAATTTGTGCGATAGTTTCATCTTTTACATCTAAATTAGTGTCGATAAGAGAATTCTTGCTAAGATTACTGGAGAATTTTTTGTTTCTATTAGAGCGCGTCCTGAAGATTAAATTAGCTACTTCTTTTAGGTTTACACTCGCATCATTGCTGAAACTTACAGCTAAATTTAAAGCATTTAATGCATTTACTCTTCCGTGTAAGGCTTGTTTAGTTCCAGAGATTTGATCTGCTGAATTTTTAATTATCTCTCTAACTTGACTTGGACTAAGCTCAGGGTTTTTACTTAAGATTAGAGCGGAAAGACCAGCTACGTGAGGTGTGG
>RFQS01000346.1 GCA_009924885.1 Pseudomonadota bacterium
ATTTCTAACAGAAAAATCTTTAATAGTAAGATAGCCAGAATCATAGAGAATCGGCATTAAAGGTAATTTCTCGACATCATAGCCCTCAAAGCTAGTCTGCATAAGTTTAATATGATTTTCAAAATCTTGAACATCATAATTATATTTTTTTATTAACTCGATAAGATAAGTCGGGGTCCCTGTTTCAAACCAATAATTCATAAATTCCTTCTTCTCAAACAAAAGTAAACAAGAAAAAGGATTATAAACCTTATTCTCCGCTTTAGAAAATCTATAACCGTTATACCAAAACTTAATGTCATTTAGTATCTCCTCTACACTCAGAGAATGGCTTTCAGCAAGTTCAGAAATATACTCAGGGAAATAGCTTTCTAGCTCCTCCTGAGTGTAACCCAGTAAATTAGCGTATTTATCACTCATGCTGATATTTAGTAAATTATTAAGCCCTGAAAATATCGAGGTTTTAGCGAATTTACTAATACCAGTCAGAAAAACGAATCTAAGATTAGCATCTTCTGCTTTCATTATCTTATAAAAATCCTGAAGCAGCTCCCTATTTTTATTAGCCATCTCTGGATCATTAATATGTTTAATTATCGGATCATCGTATTCGTCTATTAAAATTACTACTTGCTGATTATATTTCTTTGCTAGGGCTCGAATAAGTAACTGAAACATTCTCTCTGGTTCCTTATCCTCTAAACTAATCCCTTCGGGAATAGCGTTGTCATTCACTGCCTCTTTAAGAGCTTGATCTAAAGTAAGATTCGTTTTCTTCGAAACAGTAGACATATCGATTTTAATTACAGGAAACTCTTCCCAAACATACTCAGAACTATCTAGCCATAAGCCTTTAAATAAAGACCTCTTATTCTTAAAAATAGCTTCTAAAGTAGATACTAAAAGTGACTTCCCAAAACGGCGTGGACGACTCAGGAAATAAGCTCCCTTACCTGACGCTAAAAGATTATTTATATATTTCGTTTTATCTACATATAGAAAACCCTTTTCTATGATGTCTTGAAAAGACTGAATACCTATAGGTAGTTTTTTACGCTCTGAAGGCATGGCTAGTATTTATTATACTTGCTTGGAAATTAAAATGAATTTTGGGGAAAAATGACCCCTTATTTTCCAAGAAAATTTATAGCATTATTTCTCTCATGCAAAAAAAACAATCTATCAATAGTCCGAATAAGCCTAGAAAAATCAAGAGCAATCACAGATTTAGCTTCATTGACCCACTTGCACTAATTTTATTTGCAGCACTCTCACAACCTCTTGGTCAGTGGTTACTAAAATATTTGTTAGATGAAATAAAAGAATTGAAATACGTTAATCACTTAAAATTATTAATCTCACTTTCTAGTTTTATTTTAGGC
>RFQS01000347.1 GCA_009924885.1 Pseudomonadota bacterium
GAGTACGCTCTTCTTTTGTTACTCGGTCTTTTAGCTTAGAACGAGTTACATATGCCTCTGCATGATCCATGTAATTCTCAAAGATAGATTGAGCCTGCTCCTCATAAGCTGTAATAAATGCCTTAGCAATTTCACTTTCTAGTATCTTTAGATACTCTTCACGAATTGTTTTTTGTAGTAACTCTAAACAATGTGCTTTAAATTGCTCATCAGTAATCTGCTCTTTTACCATTCTGGTTAAAGAATTAATTACTGAAACAGGAGTAATCATATTTTTTTCTGAATTAGTTAAAGCATGATCCAATGATTTAGTGATAAATCTAGTAGAAATACCATCCAAACCCTCATGCTTAGCTTCTTCTCGCAAATCTTTAATATCTACTTTCTTGACTCTGCCCTTTTCAATGATTTCTTCACCATTGTAAATCTTCATCTTAGTCAATAAATCACATTTGCCAGATGTCTTTAATCTGCTCATTACAGAGAACATAGAAGCAACCTTCAAAGTATGAGGTGCAATATGTGCAGTAAAGTCTGATTTGCCTAACATCTTTTCGTAAATCTTAATTTCTTGATCTAATTCAAGACAATAAGGAACAGCTACTTTTACAATACGGTCTAAAATGGCTTCATTAGTATGCTCTGACTGGAATCTATTCCACTCTGCCTCATTACAATGGGCTAAGATGACTCCATCAAAATGAAGCATGTCTGATTTGCCAGGAGAAGGAACTCGTTTTTCTTGAGTAGCAGTAATAATAGTGTGTAAGAACTCAATTTCATTCTTAAATACTTCTACTAACTCTACGATACCACGATTACCTACGTTGAAGGCACCAGTTAAGGATAATGCTCGTGGGTCATCTTCTGAGTATTTATCTAGTTTAGAAATATCTACTGAGCCAATTAGAACAGAAACATCTTGTGAGTTAGCATCCATAGGAGGAACTGCTGCTACGCCACGTCTAGCTCTTTGAGAGAATGATGTTTCTTCTACTTCAAAGTTTTCATACTTGCCGTCTAATTCATTCATAAGTTTATGACGGGCTACAGGAGAAATATCACCTTCGATTTTAACATTAAGTGTTTTCTCAAATGAGTCTCTTAAAGAGCGAGGAATGAGTTGTAATGGTTCACCACGGTGAGGATCGCCCTTTAGGTGGTAGTATTTCTTACCTTCTAGCGCCTTTTTAATATGTTCGGTGAGGGCAGACTTGCCTGCGCCTACTGGACCCATTAATAACAATACCTGGCGGGATTCTTCGCCACGCTGAGCAGCAGATGAAAGGAAAGACATTATTTTGTTAATAACGTTTTCCATACCAAAGAATTCGTTTTCAAAATACTTATAGAGTTTTACATTTTCTCCATCAAATATT
>RFQS01000348.1 GCA_009924885.1 Pseudomonadota bacterium
TTTATCTCAAGACACTGGATAATAAATTATTAGTTAATGCTACTGATTTAGATTTCTGGATAGAGGCTACTATTCCATCCACTAATCTAGAAGAGGGTTCTATAGCTGTTTCGGCTAAAAAAATAGAAGAAATATCTAGTAAATTCTTTGATGAGGAGTTGAATTTATCTTTTGCTAATGAAAGTAAAGTTCTTAAAATTGGTTCAGAGAAAATAAAATTTGATTTAATAGGTTTTCCAGGAGAAGATTTCCCAGCTTTTGAAAAGCCAGACTTAGAAAACCAGTCTCCAGTTATTATTAACAGACAAGAATTTCTAAATTTTATAAACGTAGTTCAGATATCTGCTTCTAGATTTGATCTTAATAATATTTTAGGTGGTATTTATATAGCTATTCGTGAGGAATATAATCAGGCACTTGATTCTAAAGAATACTTTTTAGATTTAGCTAGTTCTGATGGTGGCAGGCTTTCAGCTTTCTCTCATAAATTATCAGATCTTAAAGAATCTAATTTTAAGCATAAAGTAGTCATAGTGCCGATTAAGATTATGCTTGATATTCAGAAGATTTTAGATACCAGTATTGATGATAATTTAAGTATCTATTTTCTTTCTTCACAGGTAGTTTTTAAAACAGAAGATAGATATATAGTAACGAGATTACTAGAAGGTAATTATCCTAATTATCTAGAATTAGTTCCTACTGGACATGACAAGAGAGCTATTATAGATAGAAAAGAGTTTTTATCAGCCCTAGACAGAGTTTCTGTTATGGCTAATGAGATAACCAATATGGTTAAACTGAGTTTATCAGCAGAGACTTTAAAGCTGGATAGTAATAATTTAGATTTTGGTAATGCTACTCAAAGTATTCCAGTGACTCATTATCAAGGAGAAGATATTGAGATTAATTTTAATATCAAGTACCTGATTGACTTTCTTAAGGTAGTAGATTCAGAGTTAGTTACATTTTTAATTCATCATAAAGAAAGCCCAGCGATTATTAAGCCAGAATCAGGTGCTGAGCATATTTATGTCATTATGCCTTTGAAGGCGGGTTAGGTTATCTATATAAAAGTGTCATTTTTGACATAATTATCTATATTAAAATGTCATTCTTTGACAGTTTTATATATTTGAAAGTGGCATAATTGTTTGTATGAAGCGTGAGATATACAAACAATTGCTTATTTGGAAAAATAGTAAGAAAAGAAAGCCGTTGATTTTAAAAGGAGCAAGGCAGATAGGTAAAACACATATTTTAATGTGATTACCCATTAAGCCGCCCCTAATTTAATTCTATTTAAAGTAAGAGGCTTGAAGTAATTAACGGAGACATAGAGGAAGCGATCTAAAATTGC
>RFQS01000349.1 GCA_009924885.1 Pseudomonadota bacterium
TTTTCATTCCTAAAGTTCTTTATGAACTCTTCTAAGCTTAAGCCTTTTTGAAATTGGATTTTATTTGTCATACCGCAATCATATCTTGCATAAGTAAGTGGGACTAGTGCTTAAGCTGTTTTTTGGGCAGCTTCATAGGTAATCAGATTGAATTTTGTTTACCTCCTGGGATATCGTATTCCAATTGATAGTCGTAGTAGTTATGACATGGTGGGATTACATTTACTTAAGGACACTAGCTATGATCAAATTTATCAAGACAAGCTAAAGAAAATTTTTAAGGAAAAAGCTTATCGAATGGCTGAGGGTGAGCAAGTAAAATTTGAACCTGCGATTTTAAATCAAGGGAGCAATAAAGCTTCAATACTAACCAGAGACTTTTTATACTATTTCCCGGAGATCTATTCAAAATTTATTTCACTTGGTGAAAAAGGAGTACCACTCTTAACCATAGGCTATGGCTTTCAGGATAGTCACTTTAATACGGCTATTAGGTATCATTATAAAACCGACCCATATCCACTTAAACCTAAAATTCTATTTTCCGGGTATGAAGAAATACCTTTAATTACAGATAAATTAAAAACAATATCATTAGATGTTCCTTCTGGATTGACTCTTAATAAATTTGGTAGAAAGGAATTTCGCTCTGATCGTAATTTTGAAGAATTTTTAGTAAGCTAAAGTATAATTGCGTTATTTTAATAAAAGATAACTGTTCAGATGATATTTAATTTTATTTCATGAAAGAAAATCAAACTATTGAATTTAAAGAATCTTGGAAGGATGAGTATTTAAAATGGATATGTGGATTTGCTAATGCTTATGGTGGCAAGCTTTATATCGGTAAAGATGATAATGGTAAAGCAGTTGGCTTAAAGAATACCGCTAAATTATTAGAAGATATCCCGAATAAAATTAGAGATGTACTTGGAATTATTATTGACGTAAACCTTCATTTGGAGAAGGGATTGGAGTTTATCGAAATCTTTGTGGAACCTTACCCTTATCCAGTGAGTTATAAAGGTCAGTATCACTATAGATCGGGCTCTACGAAGCAGGAACTAAAGGGAGCTGCATTAGATAATTTTCTTCTTCAAAAGCAAGGCAGGACTTGGGATTCAATTCCCTTCCCAAATGTTGATATTAAAGAACTTGAAAACTTGGATTTGTTTAGAAAATATGCTGCAAATAGCAAACGTATTGATCAGCAGAGCTTAGAGCAAGATGATAAAAGTCTCATTGAAAAGCTAAGACTCTTTAGTGATGGATATTTAAAGCGAGCTGCTATTCTTTTGTTTCATGAAAATCCAGAAAAATATATTGGTGGTGCCTTTATTAAAATTGGTTTTTT
>RFQS01000350.1 GCA_009924885.1 Pseudomonadota bacterium
GGCTTGAGCTGTCTGTCTAACAAGCTGTTCGATAAGAGCATTTTTGTAACTAGCTTCTCTTTCTCTGAGTTCAAGCTGTTCTTTGAGTTCTTGAATAACTTTTTGGCCTTCTCTAAGACTTCTTTCAGCAGTCTGTTTTTCGATTAAATTTTCCTGTTGAAGTTGTTTGACCTTGTGGTTATACTCAACAAGCTCAGCCTTCATCTCATTACAAAGCTGTTCAGTAGTTTCTTTCCAGGTCATTAGCTCTTTTATTTTTCTGAGTAGAGCTTCTTTTTCGTTTTGCAAAGCGTCAGATTTATCCTGAAAATCCTGTCTAGTATGATCAAAATCTCTTTTAAATTTAGATAGCTCTAGTTCAGAGAGTTTCAACGCTTCACGTACTGAATCAAGGTCAGAACCGAGTTGGCGATTTTGTGTTTTTTGCGTCTTAAGCTCTAATTTAAGTTCTTCGTAATGACTTTCAACATGCTGATATTTAACTCTTAATGTCTCACTCTCATTGGCTTTGATAACATAGCCATCCATCAAGGCACTAAATTCAGGAGAAACTTTATGTTCCTGCTTTTCAGCTAATACTTTAAGCTCCGATTTAATATCGCCCAAGAGATTTGAGAATATTTCCTTGCTTTCCTTCTCTTCGTTAGATAAATAAAGCTGGCTTGTGTTGTGATCTTCGAGATTCATACTCAGAAATTTTAATTGATCTCTTAATATTTAGCAAGAAAACTGCTTGCTTAAATTTGTTAAGATTCTGAAATAGTGAAAATTGGTGATGATTTTGATGACTTAAGCGGTTTTTCTAGCCTCTTTTCTTCTTCTTATGAAGACACGACTAGATTTATTACGGAACTTAAAGATGATCCAAGCTTTGCGAAGCACTTAAGAAATATTGAATTTCTTGAAATTTCAGTTAAAAATTTACAATTTGAAAATGAGAAGAATCATAATCGTATAAAGGATCTTGAGTTAGAGTTAGATCAGCTTTATAAAGAAGCAGAGGCTTCTGTAAATTTAAACAAAAAGCTTTTGCAGCAAGTAGAGAAATATAAATCTTTAACTAAGAACTTCCTTAATGAAAAATAAAACTAGTTGAGTTTGATATATTTGCATGTTAAAATCTAAAGTCCTATGAAGCAAAACACACATCCAGAGACCCATGTTATTGTTGCTACTTGTACCTGTGGTGCTGAGTTTTTAGTGGAGTCTACAGAACCTTCTCTAAGAGTTGAAGTTTGCAGTAATTGTCACCCTTTTTATGCAGGCACTAACAAGATTATAGATGCTGCTGGTAGAATAGATACATTTACTAAGAAGTACGCAAAGAAAAAAGTTGCTCAATAGTTTTTCT
>RFQS01000036.1 GCA_009924885.1 Pseudomonadota bacterium
AACATAACGACCTAGGAAATGCCAATCAAGAACTAGATTTCGAGAGGGGAGTTAAATTAAGTAAAAGTAGATTTACCGTCATCGCTGGTAAATTAGCTAAATTAGAACGAGCTTTAATTAATTTCATGTTAGATAAAGCTACAGAAAACGGTTATCAAGAGTATAGCTTACCAGTAATAGTCAATTCTGATTCCCTTTATGGAACTGGTAATTTACCAAAATTTAAAGATGACCTTTTTAAAATAGAGGGCGAAGAGCTTTATTTAATTCCAACAGCAGAGGTTCCCCTGACTAATCTTCACCGCGATGAAATTCTCAAAGAAGAACAGCTACCTTTAAGAATGACAGCTTACACTCCTTGCTTTAGATCAGAAGCAGGTTCAGCGGGTAAAGATACACGCGGCATCATCAGACAACACCAATTTAATAAAATAGAATTAGTCATTCTCTGTAAAGAAGAAGATGCTATAGCTGAACACGAAAGGCTTACTAATAACGCTGAGTCTATTCTTCAAGCCCTAGAATTACCTTACAGAAAAGTTCAGCTCTGTGCTGGAGATTTAGGCTTCAGTGCGAGTAAATGCTATGACTTAGAAGTCTGGTTTCCTAGCCAAGAAAAATATAGAGAAATCAGCAGCTGTAGCTGGTTTTCAGATTTTCAAGCAAGAAGAACACAAATAAGATTTAAACGCACTGATGAATCAGGAAAATCAAAAAATGAATTCGTTCATACTATTAATGGTTCAGGACTAGCAGTAGGTAGAACATTAGCTGCGATTATGGAAAATTATCAGGCAGAAGATGGAAGCATAATAATACCTAAAGCCCTTAGACCTTATCTGAAGCAGAGTTCTCTAGTTTAAATTTCATTAAGAAAAAAATTTAATCTAACAAGATTCTTAATTCCTTGTTAATATTTAAAGTGTATTTATATTAACATGATGAATGGTGGAGCTGACATTTTAGATTTAGATGAAGTAATAGAAGTAGTTCTTGTAAATGCACAAGAGAGATCAGAAGAACCTGTAAGCTTCTGGAAAAAGACATTTGAAGATTCACATATTGCATTAGGAGTTATCCAGAGCTAACCCCACTCGGAAGAACTACTGATATAATTAGGCTCATGCCTAAACACTACTTGAGCGTAAACGATCTCAGCAAAGATGATCTATACAATTTATTAAACCACTCAGCAGAATTAAAAGCAGAGTTGAAAGCAGGCCAGGATCATTCTCATCTGCTTAAAGGTAAATCAATTGGAATGATTTTTGAAAAGCCTAGTCTTAGAACTAGAATTAGCTTTGAAGTAGGCATTAGCCAGCTAGGGGCACATCCAGTACTTCTTAACGCTCAAGAAATTATGATCAGTGGTAGAGAAAGCCGCTATGACGTCGCAAGGGTTATGTCACAGTACTTAGATATGCTGATGATAAGAACTTTTGGTCACGACGTAGTCGAGGAAATCGCAGAACACAGTTCAATTCCAGTGATTAATGGATTAACAGATTTAGAACATCCTTGTCAGACGCTTGCAGACTTACTTACAGTTCAAGAGCACTATGGGACACTAGATAATCTTAAAATAGCTTATATCGGAGATGGTAATAACACTGCTAGAAGTCTTATGCTAGCTTGTACTAAGCTTGGAATAAAGATCTCTATAGCTTGCCCACTTGGTTATGAACCAGGAAAAGCCTATGAATCAGAATTCACTCACGTATGCCACGGTGTTGGTGAAGCTGCTAAAGACGCTGATGTTATCTACACCGATGTCTGGTCTAGCATGGGGCAAGAGAAAGAAGCTCAACTTCGCAAAGAACGCTTTGCTGGATATCAAGTAAATACTGCTCTACTTCAAGATTTTGCTAAACCTACAGCGATAGTCCTGCATTGCCTTCCAGCCCACAGAGGAGAGGAAATTACAGCAGAAGCTCTTAAAAATCACGAGTCTACTATTTTAAGACAGGCCGAAAACCGCTTGCATACGCAGAAAGCGATTATGTTATCACTTAGAAATTGAGACCGATGCACAACTCCAATTTCTGCGTTTTAGTCGTCCTCATGATCCTCATGTACCCACAGGACACTGCGGTCATTCGTCCTCCTCAGCCTTGAACTTGTTCGTTGTGCATCGGTCTCTAAAATTAAGACCGCTTGCAATCATTAATTTCTACGTTTTATGTCTATCTGACTCTCAGGAGCAAGATCTAAAACCGTTAGCTTAGTGCTTTTATCTAAAGAAGCTTTTATATCAACATTGGAACTACTTGCCAAAAGAATAATATTAGATTTACTTACGGAAAGATTTACACCAAGGACATAGGTGAAAATAGAAAACTTATCACCGTTTACCATTTCAATATTAATAGAGCTATTACTCGGTAAAAACTCCATATATACTTCATTTAAATCATTTTGCATAATTATGTTTAAATTTAATGCTGATTTTAGAAGACCACCACTAAGATACACTTGAGCTCCCTTAGCACCTAAAATCATCTCCCGGACATCAAGTAAGTCATTATGATCTATAGCAAATCTCCCTTCTTCATTTAGGAAAAAGATCTCATCTAATTTCTCTGGGAAGAGTTTAAAAGACTTGGCACTTAAATTTACATCAATCAATTTCAGGTCATACTCTTCTGCAAATTCCTTAATTTTAGATACATTATTTTTTGCAATTGAACGAGTATGAGGCGAATAAGGATGCTTGCGAAAAGTTTCTAAATTAAGCTTAAGTGATTTATTTAGACGAACAGTTAACATATTTGCTAAAACTATTTCAGGTAAAGTATTTACAGACTCTTTAACTTTTTCAAGATTAATAATTTGATCTTCATTACCATCTAATTTGTCTAATAAAAACTCAAGATCAATAATAAGATTCTGAGGATATCTATTATCTTGGGTCAAGCTATCCCAAAAGCTCACAGCTTCTCTATAATCCCTATCGTAAATTCCAAGATGTATTTTACCATCAGGTTTTTCTAGAACCATTTTCGTAGATATCTGCTTAAAAGGAAATTTCTCCTCAGCTTTTTCATCCCATGCTTGAGAGTCAGCTTGCTCCGCAATTTCGATTAAATTTTCAAATATAGATTTAACCGATTTAGAATCCATAAAGACAATATCGGCAATTAAAATTAAGCCTAACTTAAGGATCAGCTGAAAAAGAATGTTAAAATCAGAATCTTATGCTCCTTCAGGCTACAGATCTTACTGTTAATTTCGGCACTCACCAAGTTCTGAGTGGAGTAAACCTGAGAATCACGAACCAAAGCAGAATTGGGCTTATCGGCGTCAATGGTGCAGGTAAATCGACTTTACTAAAATGCCTAACACAAGAAATGATACCTCAACAAGGCAGTGTAACTATCTCTCCACACGTACATATACAGTGCCTCACTCAGAACCCTGAATTAACAGCTACTAATACCCTTAAAGAAGAGCTTTATGGAGTATTTACCGAAATTATCGCATTCAAAGAAGAAGAAGCTGAGATATTAAATAAGCTAGAGAATCTATCTGGTGAAGAATTTGATGAAGCAATACTCAGATTAGGTTTCTTGCAAGAAAGACTGGAACACTTAGATGTCGGACGCATAGATGAAAAAATAGGTCGAATGATAACTGGCTTAGGATTCACTCTAGAAGAGCTAGATAGACCAGTAGGAAAATTCAGTGGTGGCTGGCAAATGCGTATTAATTTAGCCAAAGTGCTTTTACAAGAAGCAGATGTAATATTAATGGACGAGCCGACTAACCACTTAGATATGGCTGCCTGTGAGTGGCTTGAAGATTTTTTAAAAAATTATCCCAAGGGTATACTGGTCGTTTCCCACGATAGAAGATTCTTAGATGAAGTCGTTACAGAGATAGCTGAATTAGAGAGAGGCGAACTCACTATGTACTCAGCGAACTATACTCAATATCTAGAACAGCGTGAAGCTAACCGTGAAAGGCAGGCTGCTGCAGCTGAAAGACAGAGAAAAAGCTTAGAAGAACAAAGAGCTTTCGTAGACAGGTTTAGAGCAAGTGCTACAAAAAGCACACAGGCAAAGAGTCGTGAAAAACAGCTCGCTAAAATAGAAATTATAGAAGCCCCTAAAGGTGAACTTAAAAAATTATTCTTTAAATTTCCATTCCCAAATCCAAGTGGTAGAGAGGTTTTAAAAATCAGCAACCTTGCTAAAGCCTTTGGTGATCATAAATTATTTTCCAAAGTAAACGCAGATATAGAATGGAGCAAAGAAGAGCCTCAGCGTATTTTTATATTAGGGGAAAATGGCTGTGGTAAGACCACCTTGTTCAAAATATTAATGGGCTTAGAAACACCTACCGAAGGCTCTATCTCATTTGAGGAAAGAGTTATCCTCGGTTACTATGCACAGCATCAGCTTCAGATATTAGACCCTGAGAAAACTGTACTTGAAACATTAGAAGAAGCCATGCCACCGACACAGCGTGGAGAGATTAGAAGCATATTAGGACGCTTCCTATTTAGTAATGATCAGGTATTTAAAAAAGTTGGTCTTATCAGTGGTGGTGAAAAAGGTAGATTAGCGATGGCTAAATTAATGGTGACAGGTCCGAACACCTTATTACTCGATGAACCCACTAACCACTTAGATATGCCGTCTCAAGAAGCGGTAGAGAACGCTCTATCAAGCTATGAAGGAACTGCCATTTGCATATCGCATGATCGATATTTTATTAATAACCATGCTACGCAAATCTGGGAATTTAATAATGGCAGAATGATAGTCTTCAAAGGCTGTTATGCAGATTACCTTAAAAAAAGAAAAGCCCTGATCGAAGAATCTAGATTAAAAGCTGAAAAAGAAAATGCTAAATCTTCCAGCACAGTTAATGAAGAGCAGATACCAGCAGGCTTACAGCATATACAAGAACGCAAACAATCTAAGGATGAGCAAAAACGATTAAAAAATTTAGAAAAGAATTTAAAAAATCTTGAAGCTCAAAAAGAAAATTTAGTAAAAGAACTTGCTAATCCAGATACAGCGAAAGACTTTGTTGCTCTAGAAAAACTCACTAAGGAGCTAGAAACTATCGAAACTAAAATAGCTGAAACCTCTAATGAATGGGAAGGTTTAGCAGAAAAAGTGGAAATTTAAAAATGCTCATTACTGAAGAAAACCTTATTTTATCAGCAGAAAAAGAACTAAAAGAAACTTGGGGGAAATTCGAAGAAATTCGTAATCATAACCAAATAAAAGTTTTAAAAGCATTCCAAACAGTAGGCATTCAGAATGTACACTATGGGTGGGTAACTGGCTATGGCTATGATGACCTCGGCAAAGATAAACTAGATCAGCTTTTCGCCACATGCTTCAATACCGAAGCTGCAATAGTTAGAAACCAATTAGTATCTGGCACTCACGCTATTAGCTGTGCTGTATTAGGGAATCTCTCATCTGGAGATGAACTCGTAGCTGTTACAGGTAAGCCCTACGATACCTTAAATAGTGTGTTTCAGAGTTTTCAAGAAAAATATAAAATTAAATATCTTGAAGGTAAAGATAAATTATCCCCCAGCACCAAAGTCGCTCTCATACAGAGATCCAGGGGCTATGAATGGCGAGACAGTTACACATTAACTCATATTAAAACCCTTATTCAAGAAATAAGATTAAAGTCTCCTTCAGCAGTTATTTTCGTAGATAACTGTTATGGTGAATTCACTCAAATATTAGAGCCTACGGATATCGGTGCTGATATTATGGCTGGCTCTTTAATTAAAAACCCTGGTGGTGGCATAGTTGCAGCTGGTGCTTATATAGCTGGAAAAAAATCATGCGTAGAAGCCGCTGCTGATGTATTAACAGCCCCTGGGATTGGCATTCACGGTGGCTGTAACTTTGACCAGAATAGACTTATGCTTCAAGGATTTTTTCTTGCACCATCAGTAGTCTGTGAAGCATTAAAGGGTATGAGTCTTGCTGCTAAAGTTTTCTCAGACGCAGGATTAGAAACCATCCCTGAATACTCAGCTGACAGAAATGATGTGATACAAGCCATCAAATTTAATGATCCAGAAAAATTAATTAAATTCTGTGAATTAGTACAGAAAAATAGCCCAGTAAATTCAATGTTCAGTCCAATCCCAGCGGACATATCAGGATACCCAGATCAAGTCATTATGGCGTCTGGCTCTTTTGTAGAAGGTTCTAGCATAGAGCTTTCCGTAGATGGTCCCATGCGCCCCCCTTATATAGCGTATTTCCAAGGTGGACTAAGTTACGCACACACACGTTTCGTAATTAGTGAAATATTAAAATACATTTAAAGCAACCCTATTAGCAAGGATTTCATCAATTTGACGCTGAATATAAGGATCTCTCTGAGTAGAACTAGTAATAGAATTTCGACGATTCTCAATCACTTGAATAGAATTTTCTAGATTATTTCTCTTTGCTTGTAAGAGTTCAAGTTTTTTCGGATCTAATTTATCACCTTTAGATAATTCATCCATTATGAGTACTGTATAAGAATCCAATCTGGATTGACAATCACCAAGTAGCTTCTGTTCACGGTCTTGCTTAGTTTCAAACTGTTTCAATGGTGCACTTAGTAAAGTTTCTAGCATTCTATCAATAGAAGTTAGATGATTAGTTTGATAAGCCTCAACATTAACTCCTAAAAACTTACCGAGCTTAGAAATTTTCTGAGCTGAAGATTTAAATTCAGAATCATTCAATCTATTATTCGAATCAAGAACCTTTCTCTCTAGATTATTATGCTGCTTAAAATCCTGCAAGTCTTCTAGAACCCTCTCTGATTCAAAAATTTGGAAAAGTTGAACAGCACTCCTCTTATCTATTTTATAATCTCGAATTAAGCTAAAGCTCAAACCTAAAATCGGTAAACTTTCCTCAGAATGATTAGCTGCAGCTTTCATCTGATCTGCAAGCTTCTCTTGTAAATCTATATCTAACAAAGAAATACTTGACTGATTATTTTTTAAAATATCTAAAACCTTGGTTGCAATATTAGAACTAGCTAATTCAGCATACCCAACTGCTATTTCCGAAGATAATTTAGAATCTAAAAGATAACGTAAAAACTGTTTTTCTTGCTGAGAACTTAAATCAATCTCAAATCCACTATCTAAGGCATTAGCCTTTGACACAGCGCCTTGTTGAGCAAGATTAACAAGAATCTTTGCAAATAAAAGATCTTCATTTAGCTTATCATCAGAATCTACAAGATATTTAAAGAATCTATCTTGATTAGTCTGACTCAGACCTGCCACTGAATATTTACTGTTATCTAAAAAGGCATGCTTATCAGAACCAGCTTCATCAGTAAATAAATCTAAATAAGCCTTAGCAAAATCTACAGATAGTTTATTATCAACTAAGTAATTAAAAAACTTTTGCTCTCCATCTAGACCCAGACCTAATCCTCGACTGCTCTCTAGCACCACAATTCTCTCGAAATCACCTTTTTGAATAAAATTAGATAAATTAATAACATAAACTAAGTCTAAGTCAGCTTTATTTTCCTTATCGACTAAATATTCCGATAAAGTCTTTTGAGATTTTTTATCATAAGAGCTTATTAAATACTTGTTATCCTCTAAATAACTTACTTTCTCGGACTCTGATCCTAGATTTACCAAGTCCACATAAGTAGAAGTAAGATCAGCAGAAACTTTATTATCCATAATATAGTTCAGAAGCTGCTTCTCTTGGGTTTTATTCAAAGATAGTACTGAAGATTCTTCTAGTATATTCAATTTAGAGAGTAGCGAAAATGTTTCAGGCTGCTTTTGATTAATCACAGCGTTTTCATCAGCTAAATAATCCAAGACCTTAACTTGGGTGGAAGCACTCAGTGAGCTGATAGAATACTTATTATTATCAACAAAATCTAGTTTCTCAGTATCCGCTCCAGAGTTAAGTAGAGTTAAGTATGTTTCAGTAAAACCTAAAGATACTTTATCATCTGAAAAATAATTTAAAAATCTCTCTTCCTGTTCATGTTTCAGACTTAAATCTAAATCACGTATTTTTAATAAAACACCTAGGCGTTCAGTATCGTGATTTCTTAATAAAGTTATTAAAGTATCTGCAAAAGCAGTGTCGTCTTTAGTTAACTTATCTGAATCCAGTAAATAATCCAAGACTTTATCCTGAATAACCTTATCAGAAGAGCTAATCAAGTATTTATTCTCAGATAAATATTTAAGTTTTTCATCATCAGCACCAGAACCTATGACCCTGGAGAACGTCTCGATTAAACTAACTGAGACATTAGCATCAGATAGATAATCTAAAAATTGCTGTTCCTGTTCTGAACTAAACTCAGTTTTGCGATTTTGTTCTAGAAGGTTTAGCTTAGTTAAATCACCACGCCTCGCTAATCTTAGATAGGTTGTAGCAAAAGAAACATCATCTTCAGTAAAATCTGCAGAATCTGTAACAGAATCAAAAACTTTTTTCTGTAACTCTTTATCTAATTCTGAAATTATAAATTTATTTTCAGCAAGAAAATTAAGTTTACTAGGATCAGCATTAGATTTAACTAAATCCAGATAAGTTTTAGCAAAATCTGCAGAAACATCTTTCTCGATTAAAGCTGCTCTCCATTGATTTCTAGTTTCCACATCCATCTCAAGTAAATTACCTTGAATTAAGAGATTTAATTTTGCTTTATCTCCCTGCTTCGTTAAAATATTAAAAACATCTGAGAAGGAAAGATTTACTCCAGAATGATTAATAGATAATGACTCTAATAATTTATCTAACTGTATTTGATTAGTAGTATCTGTAAGTGATAGATATTCTAAAAATAAACCCTCTTTTTCATCCCCTAATACACGCTGACGCGCTAGATCTAAAGCCTCTATACCTTTTTCATCACCATTTTTAATAAAGGTAAGTAACTTACTCGTAAAACCAGTATCATTCTCAGTCAAGTAGTCAGAGTCCATTAAATATTCCATGACCTTCTTCTGCTTAGCTTCATCTAAACTAGAGATGATGTATTTATTAAGCTCAAGAAAATTAATTTTATCCTCATTAGCCTCATCCATAACTAAGTCCAGATAAGCATTTGCGACTGTACTTGAAATAGCCTCATCATCAATATAATCAAGGAATTTATCTTCCTGATTTGAATTTAATTCAATGTCACGCGCTTTATTTAAAAGCTCTATCCCCTTGTCATCACCTAATTCTAGTAAATGAAGTGATTTTTCAGTAAAAGCAAGATCTGAATTTGTCAATTTTTTAGAATCTTGTAAAAAATCAAATATTTTATCCTGTGTGAGTTCATCATACTTAGAAATAAGATATTTATTGGTTTCAATAAAATTCAACTTCTCAGTATCTTCAGTAAACATTTTTAGATAATTCTGAGAAAGCTGCACTGATATTTCATCATCACCTAAATAATTTAAAAGCTGAAGTTCTTGATTTACATTTAAATCTAATCTACGCCCTTGTTCTAGAATATTTAATTTATCGAGTTCTCCATCTCCAGCAAGATTTAAAATAGTCTGCGCAAAGAGTACATCTTGCTCTGTAAGATTATTTTCATCAAGCAAACTGGCCAAAATCTTAGTTTGAGCTTCACCATTAAAAGCTCCAATTAAGTCTTTATTCTTATTAAGAAAATCTAACTTGCCTTGACTTTCCTCTGAATCTAGAATATCGAGATAGGCTTCAGCAATATCAGAATCTATCCATAAATAACTAATAAGCTGCTTTTCCTGATCAGCATTTAAACTAAGATTTTTTGTTTTATCTAAAATCGCCAATCTATCTCTATCACCAGTTTCTATAAAATGCTGCATGGTACTTACCTTAAGTAAATCATTTTCAGAATTATTTGCCGAGTCTAGTAAACAAGCGAGTAATTTCTTTTGATCACTTTCTTGCATGGAAGAAATTTCATATTTATTAGCCTCTAGATAACTTAACTTTTCTCGATCATCTGTAGAACTAGCCATATCTATAAAGCTTTCAGCTACAGTCGCTGACACTAACTGATTTAAAATCAACTCAAGGAATTTACTCTGATCATCCTCTGTTAAATTAAGTTCACGACCATTTAACAAAACATCAACTTTATCTCTTTTCTCTACTTTAATTAAATCCATTAAAGCCTTTGTGAAAACAGTGTCATCTTCTGTTAAGTTATCAGTATCCAGTAAAGATACTAAAATCATCTTCTGATCATCAGTATTTTGAGCAGAAATTACATATTTATTATTTTCTATAAACTCTAATTTTTCCAGCTCTAGATCAGTATCAACAGCTGTCAAAAAGACATCGGCTAGACTTGCAGAAATATCAGAATCTAGAAGATAGTCCCTGAACTGAGCCTTGAATTTATCATCCAAATCCATTTCACTAGCTTTATATAAAATTGCTAATTTTGCTTGATTATTTTGTTGTTCTAATAATTTAGAAACTTCTATAAAGTACGAGTCTATAGCTAAATCGGAAATCGAGCTAAGCTCACTTACCTCTAGCTTAGAATCAATCAGAGACTGAAGATCACATATTTCGTCCTCCACCTGAGTAAGATTCTCTGAATCATTGAGTTTCTCTAAAATCGGAGTGAACTCATCATTCGGCGATAAATCTACAACGGGTTCAGAAATTACAGGCAAAGGCTCTCCCAGATTCCCTGAAATCACAGATTCAACACCAGTACAGAGAGAATTTTCAAACTCCTCTAATACATGATTATTCGGACACAGAGCATCGTTAAGACCGATGCCCCAAATATTTATATCCACACTTAACACACTCCGAATTTATTAAAGCAAAATATCTTTAATAAATCATTAACGGAATTATTATCTCAAGCGTCTCAGTTGGGTTAAATATTTAAATTATCTGCAAAGCCTCCATTATCGGCACACGCTTAGACAAGAATTCATTTGCCCGCCTAAGCATCTCCGCAAGATTATCCTCATCCGATTCAAGAGCCTTGCCATCTTTTAAGAATCGTTGATTATAAGAAGATAACAATGCCCAAGCCCTCTTAGACCATTCATTTGGATCACTAATGCCAAGCTTAATATATTTTATAAACAACCTCTCAAAACGATTAACGTGAATGCCGCTACCTGTAACTGGACTCACTATAAAGTTAATATCATCGCTACTTTCAGTTTCATCTAAAATATGTTGATTAAATTTAGCAGCTCTTTCCTTACAATTATTCAGTAATTCTTCATCCTGAGCAATAGCTACATACCCCTCTGAAATTAAAATCATCACAGCCTGTACTAAACTCTTCATCGTGACTTTGTCTTCCTGAAGTGAAATCTCTAATTCTGATAGAGAGAAGACCTGATGTTTAGCTAAGGCTGCCATTAAAGGAGTAAAGACCGCTTCTTGAATATTCGCTCCAACAATACTACTCTTGACCTTTGAATCCACATCATCTTTATTTACTACCAGTAAGATACGGATTTTCCTTAATTCCTTTAACTGCTCCTGTCCAGAAAGCTTTCTCGCACCCTTAACCCAGTAATCACGCCTAAAATGCCTATTTACAATAAAATCACGCACCGATTCCCTGAAATCATCATCAGGAATGTCTTTCAGGAAATTCTGCTGTTCTTGAGTTAAATGCAAAGCACTAATATGATCAGAATAAGAAGCAGAACAAGCAAAACTTAATTTAGCAGGCTCAAGTAATTTAACCATTTCAGCAAAATAAGTCGGTCGCCAATCGCGATTAAAATACTCATGTGCAAGGTAACGCTGATTTTGCCCCTTTACTCTCTTTAATTTATCTACAATTGCTGGATTCGCTCTCAAGAAACCAGGATTCACATTCAAGAATGAACTGACAAAATCAAATGCAGCATCAACTCGTGACAATATGCCGCGCCCTGGTGCAGCCATAACTTCAGCGTGTTCAGAAAGGAGATGACGAACTGGTGCCATTGCTGACCAGCCCGGTTGAGTATTATAACTAATATACAGAACTCCACCCACGTTTAACTTCCTGCGAATAAAATCTACGATAGTCGCTTGATTTTCTTCCGAAACCCAGCTCCAGATACCATGTAAGCCGATAAAATCAAAATTCGGCAAATCATCCCTAGAACAGAAAATCTCAAAAGAATCGTCGTAAAGCTTAGTTTCAGCTCCAGAAATTGAAGCTAAATCTTGAGCAAACGCTGCGTGAGATGGGTTAAAGTCGGTACCACACCACTGAACACTAGACCCGGCCGCATGAATATTGACAGATAACCCTTGTCCAAAACCAAGCTCACAAGCTGAAGAAAATTTAGGATAGCTTAAGCCAGAAAACAAAAAAGCCAACTTTGCCGCTAAGGGATTAAGTTCTGGATAATATCCAAATGTATAACCAATATCAGCAATATATCCAGCAGTCCAATCCGACATAATAAAGATCATGCCCAAAATAACCATAAAGTTTCACGGCAAACCCACGAAAGATGAACTAAATATTAAGCTGTAAAACAGCTTCAAGGTAATCAGTGCTTAGAGCGGCTCG
>RFQS01000351.1 GCA_009924885.1 Pseudomonadota bacterium
GGTTAGGATAGCGTATTCTTGACCTTTCTTGATACCAGACTTATCCCAGTAGTCAGTAAGCTTATTACGGGTCTCCTGCCCCATCATTCTTTGTTGAATCCACTTTTCGCTGCGTCCGTGTTTTTGCCAAGTCTCACGAGCACGATCTAAAGACAGTTCTGGATCTGCCATCTCTTGCATACGTTCATAGCCAACCTTAGCAAGCCATAATTTAATAGGTTCAGCTTTAGGACTAGGAACCGACTGAATAAGCCTTAAAAGTGTCTCTGGTGCTGCGACATCAGTATTTCGCAATTTCCCATCACTAGCTTGCATTTTCAACTGGTGACAAAATGTCACCAGTTCAGAACCCTCTTCTTTTAGCCTTTCTTTAAGCTTATTCCAGTATTTTCTGGCTTTCTGATAATCTTCCTGCTCTGTGAGTATCTGAATAATATCTATAACTGAAAAATACCAAATCTCTTTTTCTTCATCATAGATTCGTCTAATTTTATAGTCTTCAAAAACACTTAAATCTTCTGTCACAACAAGGCTCCTATTTTTTCTAATATCATCTCGCTCTCTTTATCAAGCTTTTTAATTTCTTCTAGAATCTCTTTAGGCTCACGTAAAATTACTTCATTATTACGATTAGGATTCTTAACCGATAAATCATAAGTATCAAGATCTATATCAGAGACTTTAAGCGTCCAAGAGTTTTCAGAATCAGACTTAGTCTGCTGTAGTGTAATGAAATCTGCTAGATCACTCTCCGTAAGTGGATTAGTCTTACCTAGATTACGATTAAGGTTTAACTGATAATACCAAATCTTCTGAGTAGAGGAGCCTTTCTCGAAAAACAATACTATTGTTTTAACTCCAGCACCAGTAAAAGTACCACCTGGTAAGTCTAAAATAGTATGTAAATCACAAGTCTCTAAAAGATACTTCCTGAGTGAAATTGAAGCAGTATCAGTGTTAGATAAAAAAGTATTTTTTATAACTATAGCTGCTTTACCACCAGCTTTTAAAATTTTAATAAAATGCTGTAAAAAAAGAAAAGCTGTCTCTCCTGTTTTAATAGGAAAATTCTGCTGCACTTCCGATCTTTCTTTACCACCAAAGGGAGGATTAGCCAATATTACATCATAACGATCTTTTTCTTGAATATCTGCAATGTTCTCTGCAAGAGTATTAGTATGAATAATATTTGGAGCTTCAATCCCGTGAAGTATCATATTCATGATGCCGATTATATAAGCTAAAGATTTTTTCGTAATTACTCACCCCATCTCCTAGTCGAAAAATAAAGATTTCATAAAATTACGAGTAAAGCTCTGGCCAAATTGGCGATTCGATGAGTTACTGTAG
>RFQS01000352.1 GCA_009924885.1 Pseudomonadota bacterium
CATGGTCTTCTGTTATATTTTTCACGAAATTTAATGGTAATCTCTGTGCTAAATAGCTTTGGTTATTCATGGTAGAAGGAATTTGACTGCCAGGTGCTGAAATATCTACGCTTTCACCATAATTAGAGAAAGAGGCTATAGAATCTGTTTTATCATCGCAGCTACGGATAATACTGTTTCATAGCTAGCAGGGTAGACTGGTTGATAATCATTATTAGAATTACTATTTCCAGCCGCCGCGACGACCACGACTCCGAGCGAATCTGCTAATTTATAGGTATCTTCTTCTAATTTAGAGTAATAACTACCACCAATAGAAGCGTTTATTACTTTAGCACCATCTATAATTGATGATCTTATGCCTCTCAGTAATTCAGTTACTGAAGTGAATCTGCCTTGGTTATCGAAAATTTTAATAGCTATTAATTTAGCTTCAGAAGCTACACCATTAAAATCTTCACTGTCAGAGTTTTTAGCTGCGATAATTCCAGCTACGTGACTGCCGTGACCAAAGCCATCTTCAGGTGATTCTACTGAAGAGCTTTCATAGTAATCACCAAAAATATTTCCATTAAATGAAGTTTGGATTTCGTTTCCATAGGAATCAGAGTCGATTTTCCCATTAGCATTAATATCAGCATCATCTAAACTAACAAAACCATTATAGTTATTGTCTTTCACGTTCTGATTATCAACCCAGATGTTCCCCCAAAGTGATGGGTGATTATAATCTATTCCTGAATCTATCATGGCAACTTTAACTCCAGCTCCTTTGCTGATTTGCCATGCAGTTTTAGCGTTTATTTGATCTATTCCCCAAGCTTTATTTACAGCTTGATCTTCAGCGTAACTGCCACTTAGATCTTGATTTAAAGACACTGGAGACATTATCTCCCTGATAAAATTTGGTTCTATATTTTCGATCTCATCTGAATCTTTATACTCATTTAGTATGTTTTTTAATTCTTTGCAAGTGAGCTTGTGGTCATCTTGTATGGTGAAAACTTGATTAAGCTTATAAGCATTTTCAACTTCTTTGAGCTTTTCAAGTCTAGCAAGGGCTTTAAGCTTTTTATTACCTTGTAGCTTTGAGATTTTTACAGCAATTTCGGCGTCACTGCCTGAAAGAATTTGTTTGAATTTTAGATTCTTTTTCTTTGAAAGCTTATTATGAATTGAAGTTTCATTTAAAATATTAGTTGCAGCTATTTGCTCGGAATCTTTAAATTTAACTATAATACCGTCAGCGATTATTTCTTTAGAATTTTCATCGCAAGAAAATTCTTTATGAATTACTTTTTTAGCTGATAAGGTACTTGGAAAACTACTAATAGAAAATATTAATATAAA
>RFQS01000353.1 GCA_009924885.1 Pseudomonadota bacterium
GGTTATATTTGCTCATTGTTTTAGGTTACTTTTTGCTATTGAAACCTATATACAATGAGCTTTTTCTTCTTAATTTAACTTCAGGCTAGATTCTAGGATGTAAATCATTTTATGCTCGGTTTAGAGTTAATCGTTTATAAATTTTTTTTAGATTAGTGCTTTATAAATTCATATTAAAGCAGCATAAAGGATCAATATATGAATAGAGCACTTGGAGATGTAATTGGACAGGATAAATGTTGTACTCAGACAGCTACTACGAACCTTGAAATAAAGTCGCGGGATGGTACGGAGGATATTGATAAAGCTATTGATAAAGCTGAAGACCAGATTGGCAAGTACGGTCTCACCACTACTTATGAGAAAAAGGGGGAAAGTTATACAGATACTTTTATTGGTACTCAGGGTGAGGTTTTAGTTCCTTTAAAGAATTTACAGGGTAAAGCTTGGACGGCTGCTGGTGGCAATACTGTCACGAAAGGTTCGACTGAGATAAATAAGGAGAATCAGCCTGCAACTAAGGCTGCGGATGCAAATATTTTGCATTTAGATCTTAATCAGTCGAGTGACGGTAATTGTGCATGTTTAGCTGTTTTAGCGATGATGGCTCAAGATTATAATCTAAGAGAGAAGATCTTAGAGCCTAGTATCGTTAAACAAAGTGATGGTAGCTTTAAAGTATATTTAGCTGGTGGTGACAAAGAGTTCAGCGCTATCAAAGGTGATTCTGGCAAGGATGAAAAAGGCTTTTATGTAACAGTTAGCCAAGCTGATTTACAAAAATACAGAGCTTTAGTAAATAAAAATAGTGATAAAGATTATCTAGTACTTAGTACAGCAGCACAAAAGTACGCTGAAATTTATGGCATTAGAGGGGACTATGATACTAGAGATGGGATGTTCACTGAAGGATTAATCGCATTATTTACGGGTAAGGATCCAGAAAGAGTTATTGCTAGTGATAGCTCAGCTCTAGATAATTATTTTAATAATCCTGGTTTAGGAACTATAGTTTTTGGCCGATACGGTATTCCGAAGAGAAAATTAGGAAAAGACCCAGCTCAAATAATTGTGGGACATCATGCTTATAGTTTAGTGCCCCTTAACGATGGACGATTTAAAGTGATTAATCCTTGGGATACTAAAAATCCAATGGTACTTACTGAGAAGCAGTTGAGGGAATTTATGGCTTTTGAGCCGACAAAAGCTTATATAAGTTATCTGCACTTATTACATAAAAAACCCCGACCCTGAATTCAGATCTGAAGTTAAATTTTTAATAATTCAAGCAAATTGTTAATTAGATTTCAGAGAGAAGTTTATCAAGAGAGATGGAATTTTTGCAA
>RFQS01000354.1 GCA_009924885.1 Pseudomonadota bacterium
CAGTAAGCTTATAAACGATTCTTATTTAAAGGACTTCACAGCTTTTATTAATAAACTTTATTTTCGTCACTTACTCTTAGAAACTATGTTAGCGATAGGAGCTTACGCTTTATATAAATATGATGGTATCAAGAATAAAGATCCAGAAAGGGCTTTAGGATTTTTAGAATATATAAATTTTTATTGGAATTCTTATTTACAAGAAAAATATCCTACAATAAATTCTACTACTCCTTTAGCAGTGCATTTAACTGATAAGCGTAATAGGAGTGAGTCTTTAGATTCATTTTTTAGTTTAATTCTTAGTAATAGAAGTGGTCTTCATGATAATAAATATCCACCATATCCTTTTATTAATTTCGCTTTTACTAATTTTCAGTCTTTGACTAAATCTTATAATCAGTTCCTTATTTTAAGTTTAATGAAGATTCTTTCTGGAGATAGCTTTGATGAAAATAATATAAATAATTATAAGTTAGAAATTCTAAAGAATCTCTCTGCTAATCATTTATACTCGATTTGCAACACTAGGCTAGCCTCTCTATTAGCGTTTGTTAAATCCTCAGAGTTTTCTGTGATTAGTGATCCTAATTTACATAATTTATGTGCTAATTATCCTAATGGAGATTATGTAATTAAATTATTCGAGAATATTCAGCAGCAAATTAATAAGGAATTAAATCGACGTGAAGAAGAGTCACCTATAAATCAAGAAAAGCTATTAGATTTTTTTGAAAAGCTTGCAGAATCTTTCTGTAAGCCAGCATTACAAGAGCAGCATATCTATAAATATTTACTTAAAGACCCCAAAGATGAGGAGTGTCCTAGTATTGCTGGTGACTTTATTCTCAATAATCAAAAAATAGAACGAGAGAGATTCTTTGATGAATGGCATATTGGCTACTCTGGTTTTGAGGAACAGTTAGCGTTACATATTCATTCTCAGATTGATAGCCTTTTTGCTCATAGAATTATGGAAACTATAAAAAATACTGAAGAGATTCTTTTAGAATCAGATCTGGTAGCTGGTTTTGGTGTCAAGTTTCCCTGCGAGTTTAATTTAGTAGATAGATTAAATAAATTTTTAAAGGAGCAGAATTTACAAGGAGAAGAGGAAAGAAAAAATATGCATATTTTTCTAAGCAGGAGTCTCAAGCTCTCATATATACAAAAAAAATCTTTAGACACAGCATTAAAAGAAGCTGGTGTTAATTATCATTATCTTCATTTTCCTTTTGAAGAAACAATTTTCGTCATAAATTTAAAATCTTTACCTAAGCTCATCCATTACAAGAAACCACGAACTGATTTAGGTTTGAAG
>RFQS01000355.1 GCA_009924885.1 Pseudomonadota bacterium
ATCTACAGTAACTCATCGAATCGCCAATTTGGCCAGAGCTTTACTCGTAATTTTATGAAATCTTTATTTTTCGACTAGGAGATGGGGTGAGTAATTACAACACAACTAAAAATATTAGTCAGACTTCAAAAAATACTCCCACTAGTGATGACCTTGCTAACGCAAGATTAAAGTTCGTCAATCAATATATAGATGGAGATGATAGTGCTTTAGAGAAGTTGTTAATCCTAAATCAACAAGCCAAAAGATTTGGAATCACGATGAGCGATCAAGAGAAACGATTTTGGCAGGAAAGAATTAGATTAAATAAAGAGAACGCAGCTGATGCAAGAGAGAGAGTTGGATCTAATCCTGAAAAATTAGCTCAAATAGATATGATAGAAAAGAGAGTTCAAACAATACAGAACATTGCTGCAAACCAATTAACAGAAAAACCTTAAGCTCACAAAAACAATTCATGATGTTAATACTTTGGCCGGGTGAACGGTTTGTTGAGATATTTTATAACAATTAATCAGTCTCATACGCAATCGTTTGCCCTACACCCCAAATCATAACCCCAAAAGTTCATAAATCCCCCCTCTTCAGGGTAAAATATAATCAGTAACGTGAAAATTTTAATTTCTAACGATGACAGTATTTTTGCTGAAGGAATACGAACACTAGCAACGGTGCTAGGCGAGGTTCACGAAGTCTACATCTGTGCCCCAGACAGGGAACGCAGTGCCACGGGGCATTCCATGAGCTTAAACCAGCCTCTAATGGTAAGCCCTCTTACCAAACGCATTCCATGGATACAAAACATTCAGGATGGCGTAATTACTACTGGCACACCAGCAGATTGCGTGAAAATCGCTCTAAAACAGGTTTTTAAAGATATCGAATTTGATTTAGTGGTTTCTGGGATTAATCACGGTCCGAATATCGGCATAGATGTATTATACTCAGGAACTGTATCTGCGGCGATGGAAGCTATGCTGATGGGCTATCCTGCTATCGCTACTAGCCTTTACAGCTATAGTTCTAAGAAGTTCGAGCCAGCGGCTAAGTGGGTAAGAGCCTTTTTAGAAGGCAGAAAAGATTTTAAAATTCTGCCAGATAGAACTTTTTTAAATATTAATTTTCCACCCGGTCCTAGTGAGGATTATAAAGGTGTGGAAGTAACTGTTCTTGGGAACCGTGCTTATAAAGAGAACTTCGAAGAAAGAGTAGATCCCCGTGGTAGAAGTTACTATTGGCTAGCTGGAGATCCAGTCGAGGACAAGGAAGTACCAGGGACTGATGGCTACGCTCTGCTTCAGAATAAGATTTCCATAACTC
>RFQS01000356.1 GCA_009924885.1 Pseudomonadota bacterium
CAGATACTACAGCAAACAGCTGCGGCTATGCTTGGACAAGCTAATGTGTCACCTCAACTTGCGCTAAACCTGCTGCCCTAACCATTTGGATGGAGGGGGGCGATTGACAAAACAACTAATACAAGGAGAAATAAACAATGGGAATTACAATTAATACTAATACGCAGAGTCTTTTTGCTCAAAGAACATTACGAAAAAACACTGCGACGATGAAAGCGTCTCTTGAGAAACTATCAACAGGTTCTAGAATCAATCGAGCTGGTGATGATTCAGCTGGACTATCTATAGCTCAAAAATCGACCACTTTAATTAGAGGCATGGATCAAGCCCAAAGAAACATTGGTGACGGGCTTGCTATGATTTCTACCATTGATGGAGCTCTAGCAGTAGTACAGGATAATTTACAAAGAATTCGAGAACTTACGGTTCAAGCTGCAAACGGTACTAACGGCAATGACGAAAAAGATGCCATACAAAGAGAAATTAATGAACGAGTAACTGCCATTAACGATATGGGCAAAAATGCCACCTTTAATGGTGTCTCCCTTTTACAAAGTACTACTGATATAACTTTGCAGAATGGAGCTAATGATGGCAATCAATTAATACTTCAAACTGCATCAGGTGTCTCAAACTCAGCTAATAGAGGCTTCTATATTGATTTCAGTTCAACAGGTTCTGGCTCGCTTGGAGAAGGAGCCATCGCCCTAAGTACCTTCACTGTAGGCTCTGCAAGCGTTAAAACTTTAAGTGGTACTACAAGCGCAACCGCAACAGCAACTGCTCTGAGTAAATTGGATGTCATGATTAAAAACGTCTCTAGAATGAGATCGCAGAGTGGTGCCTATGAAAATGCCTTGAGTTCTAGTATGGAGTATCTAGATAAATATTCTGAAAGCGTACAAGGTGCTAGATCTAGAGTTCAAGATGTAGATGTCGCTTCCGAAAGTGCAGAACAGATACTACAGCAAACAGCTGCGGCTATGCTTGGACAAGCTAATGTGTCACCTCAACTTGCGCTAAACCTGCTGCCCTAACCATTTGGATGGAGGGGGTTATTTCAAGCAAGGTCTTCACCTTGCTTGAAATAATTAATATAAATATATTGAAATAAGCTAAATGCTTAGTGACCCTAAATGAGTTTTAACTTTTTTATCTAATTTTTTTTAATTACCCTAAAATTTTTAGTACTCCTGTCCGATAGCTAATAGTGTAGCTAATAAGACTGATATTCAGTCATGGCACTGTTGCTTAATTAAAATCACAGAAAGGAGTTAATGGGAAATGACGAAAAAGGCTTCAAGTATTGAGTT
>RFQS01000357.1 GCA_009924885.1 Pseudomonadota bacterium
GTTATAGACAAGACTTAATTTGACAATTATGATAAAAAAGAAATAAAAAGCTCCCCCCTTATCTCAGCCGCCATTATGCGGCAGGGCTGAGATGAGGGGGGTGGCAAAAAAAGGAAAATTAACATGTCAAATATATCAACAAGTAGCAAAGTGATAAAAAACAAGCTCGGCTTGCTAAAACTGGCCCAAGAATTAGGGAATGTTTCTCAAGCTTGCAAAATCATGGGATACTCCAGAGAAAGCTTTTACATTTACAAGGAGCTCTATGAAAAAGGAGGAGAGCTTGCCTTGCAAGACATCTCCAGAAGAAAGCCTTGTATTAAAAATCGTGTAGAGGAGTCTATTGAAAAAGCCGTTCTCGAGTTTGCTATAGACAAGCCCGCCTATGGCCAGCTGCGCGTTTCTAATGAATTAAAAAAGAAGGGAATCTTTATTTCACCAGGCGGCGTGAGAAGTATATGGCTGCGTCATGATATGGAGACTTTTGCCAAGCGCCTCAAAGCCCTAGAAGCTAAGTCTGCTAAAGAAAACTTCATCTTTACTGAAGATCAATTAAAAGCCTTAGAAAAAAGCAAAGAAGAAAAAGAAGCTCATGGGCAAATAGAAACAGCTCATCCTGGATATCTAATAGCCCAAGATACGTATTATGTCGGCACTGTAAAAGGCGTCGGTAGAATTTATCAGCAAACCGTTATTGATACCTACTCTAAGGTGGCTTTTGCTAAACTCTACGATCGCAAAAATGCACTCGTGGCAGCTGACATGCTTAATGACAAGGTGATCCCTTACTTTGAAGCTGAAGATGTGTCCATTTTAAGGGTTTTAACAGATAGAGGGACAGAATACTGTGGAGCTCGTGAACATCATGAGTTTGAGCTGTATACGACTATAGAAAATATAGAGCATACGAAAACTAAAGCTCGTCATCCGCAGACAAACGGTATCTGTGAAAGATTTCATCAAACAATACAAAATGAGTTCTATGCTCCTGCATTCAGAAGAAAAGTCTATACTTCTATAGAGCAGCTGCAAGAAGATGTCGATAATTGGCTCATAGAGTATAATCAAGAGCGTCCTCATACTGGCTGCTATTGCTACGGCAAAACTCCCAGCCAGACTTTTAAGGAGTCTAAACATTTGGCGCATGAGAAGATGTTAGATAGATTGCATTTGACATCAGAATCCACTGTTAAACAAGTAGAGACTGTCAACTCAAATTTAGTCTAGGACAGCTAATATTGGACTAAGGAATGGGGCAAGGTCAGCATGTTTACTATTGCCGGTTTAAAC
>RFQS01000358.1 GCA_009924885.1 Pseudomonadota bacterium
CTATCAGAACCGTGAACTCAGATGGAAGGACATTCCACCTTTACAGAGGGATATTAAATATAGCGCCAAACGCATTACCTACGATCAAAACAAAAGAATGAACAACCTAAAAATTCAGGGTGCAAGACTTTGGCTTAATGATAAACTAAGTATCCCTTCTCCAATAGAACTCACGACTAGCGTAGGAGAGGCTGCAAACACCAGATTCAGGGGACCAGTTTTAGGTCAGCAGGAGCGAATCGGTGGCTTTGCTGTTGGTCCTAGATTTTTTAAATCTTATAAAAACTCCACTTTCGCGATAGCTCCTATAGTCCAGATCGGTAATGATGGTGGCTTCGGAGCAGGTTCTATAGTCAGCTACAACACACCAGGAGACACTACCGCACTGATGGCAGGATATGGTTCCCTCTATAATCGCTTTATATTAAATGCTCACCAAGAACTTCCATATAACTTTGAAGCAAATGCACTCGTTAATCAATTCAACCGTAATCTCTTATTTGGCTCAAGCCAAGTTGGTCAAAATTATGAAATAGCTCACAAATTTAGATTAAAACATGAATGGTTCGACAGGCGTGGCATACAGTTTAGAACCATTATGGGATATGCTGCGGATAATTTAGATCTATTTACAGCAAGAAATAAAGAACTTCTTTTTCAAGCCAGAAAAGAGAGAGGTGACAATAGTACTGATGAGCATAGCGGTTTTAGATTTGAAGAAAACATTTCTTTCTATACGAAACCCTTATATCGAGTTGGTAATGAAGCCTATAATTTAACTCTAAGATTCAGAGAAGCTGGTTCATTTGCTTTTTATGGCACGGGAGATTCCTATCTTGTTAATCGTATAGGTCCAGCCATAGAAGCGACTTTTGACAGGCTTAGCTTTGAGGTAGATTATTTATATGCTTTAATAAGCGGTGAATCACCATTTGTCTTTGACCAGTTTATAGATGGCTCTAGTGCCATAGTCTTTGATGGTGATTTAGCCATTAATAAGTGGCTTTCAGTCGGAACCTTCGTGAATTTTAATATAGATGATAGTGAGGTTACAAGAAATCAGATAAGAGCTGAGGTTGGACCACCTGATTTTAAATTCAGAGCTAGCTACGACACAGTAAGAAATCAAGTAGGTTTCGGCGTTAACATGATATTCGGCGAACCTATCCGCTATGAACAACTCAAAGTAAACCTCTAAATAACACTTGGCTCTGTGAATTTAGAAATCCAAACCTCGCAAAGTTTTCAACCTAGTGACTTATCTTGAAATTAATATTTTCTCATGAATTA
>RFQS01000359.1 GCA_009924885.1 Pseudomonadota bacterium
TAGCATCGCTCCCATAGAATGAGCTATGAGTATAATAGAGTCTTCTTTTATGCTGAAACCTGCCTTTAAAATTTCAGTTAGGTTTATAGATAAAGCATTCGCACAATCATGAAAACTAAGATGTTCTTCAGACTGATAGTGAAGAAAATGTTTCTGCCACTGCTTTTCCTCAAAATATATAAGTTGATCTAGCCAGTTTAATTCACTGGAACCTGCTCCTGGGATAATTATGAGTTTTGGCATTAATTAGTTTCAGCTGCTCTTGCCTTATTTTTACTAACTAATTCGAAAGACCCCTTTAAAAAAGAAAGTTGGTCGTTAATAGAATTAAGTGTTTTGTTAATATCTTTATCACCCTCTTCGAGTCTAGCAATACTCTCTTCAAGTCTGGCAATAGGTTTAATGACAGAAGCATCCCAAAACCAAGCCCCGAACGAACACACAAGCCCACTTACAAGCATTAATATGCTCAGTACAACGCCAAAAGTCCATTTGGCATTGGGATGTTTAAACCAATCAATGCAGGATTTAATCTCTAAAATAGTCGGTTCCAGAGAGTTTATTTTATTAGTTAAGTTATCAATACTTTTAAATATAGATTCTGATTGACTGTTAATCTGGTTAATAGCCATACTAGAAAATCCAAGGTTTCTTGTAAACTCCGTATCTCGGTGATGATTCGGCTCCGTTGGATTCGATATATAAGTTTTTGGTGGCTGTTTATCTATCATTTAGGGCTAAAAACTCCTGGCTGGTTGCAAGAAACTTTGAGTAGTAAGTCTCAGAAAGGATAGTTTCTATTTTTGCAAATTTTTCTTTTGTGGTAAGTTCCTTAAAATCAAAATGAAAATTAACACTCACTTCATAGTATCTATCTTCTCCAGTATCACCCCCACCTCTTGATTTTCTAATACGATATGTCGCGATAGAACCATCTTCATCACAATAGTCTAGAGGTAAAACAAATTCAAAAGTTGAGTTTTTATTAAAATCTTTTATGGATTCAACATTTTTATTAAGTAATTGTAGTTTTATATTTTGTAAGTTGAATTCAGCTAGAAAATTTAAACCAAGTGCACCTATCTCTGAAACTTTACGATCTAATAAATCATTGGTGATTTTAACTAATTCAGGGAAATCTTTTCTTGAGAAGTCCTTTTTTACGATGCTCAACTTAAATTCTGCTGGGAAAAAAGTGAAAATAATATCATTTCGTTTTGCGGTGAACTCTTGTGGTAAAACGGTTTTAAGCTGTTCAATAACAAAAGGACTCGCTTTTTGCTCACTAT
>RFQS01000360.1 GCA_009924885.1 Pseudomonadota bacterium
ATATAAGTGGTATTAATAATATTGATTTCTTTATTTTATGAAAAAAATAAGCGTTCCTGTTTCAGTAAACTTACAAAAACTAACCGCCAAAGAAAGAGCTAAGCATACTTTTAGAAATTCTGTTATAGCGATACAGCATAATAACCTAGTGCAAGCTAAGTATTCTATGACTTTACAGCAAAAAAAGATAATGATTTGGCTAGTCTCTCAAATAAAACATGGTGATGAAGATTTTAAAGAACATACTTTAAGCGTTAAAGAACTCATTGAAATATGCCAATTATCTGGAGAATCTGCATATAAGCAACTCAAAGACACTACATTTTCTTTAATAGAAAAAGGAATCAGGATAATTGATATAACAAATCCCAAAGAGGATGTAGAAACACAGATACCATGGTTATGTTCTGCTAAGTATCGTTACGGAAGGGTGACGCTAACTTTTAGCCCCGAATTAAAGCCTTATTTACTTTCATTGAAGGAAAAGTTTACTGCTATTAATGCTATGGACTTAATGCAGTTTAAAAGCGTTCATGCTATAAGGATTTACGAGCTTCTAAAGCAGTATCAAGATATCGGAGAGAGGGTTTTAGGAGTAGAAGAAATAAAGGAATGCTGCGGAGCGGTTGATAAGCTAAAAAAATACGATCATTTTGAAAAAAAATTACTCCTTATTTCCCAACGAGAAATTAACGAGAAATCTGATATTCATATCGAATTTGAGCGCATAAAACCTTTTAGAAAAATAACGGGCATCAAATTCATCATAACTAAGAATAAAGCTTACGAGCAGCGAAATAACCCTTTGCCACAAGTACAAGAAGTAAAAAGAAAACCTGCGGTAGCAGATACTTTAAAAGAATTTGGTTTAAGCGCACGAGTGATTAATCAAATCCTAAAAGAAAACTCGGAGCAAGTAATTCAAGACGCTATCAGTGCGGTTGATGTGCAATTAGCAAGAGGACAAGTTAGGAATGCAAAAGCAATGTTGATTACGGCTATAAAAGAACAATGGCATACTGAAAAATATAAAGTTAAATTGCCTCAATAACTTACAAAACTAATAAATCAATCTATTTCGCTTAAGATTCCTTTACGAAAGAAAACTACTTTTTCTTTTTAACTTTCCTTAAACCGATTTTGAATTTTTGTTTTCATAATTCTACTAGCTAGATTAACTTCCTCATTTTCTGAGCCTGTGCTTAAAGTTATAGCAAACATTCGTAAGAATTTTGGTATACGTAATAGGCAAACTAAAGTTTGCGATTCTGAATATCTCTTGAAGCCTT
>RFQS01000037.1 GCA_009924885.1 Pseudomonadota bacterium
TTTAAGAGATTTTAGATCTAACCCTGTTGTAGTTGCAAAAGATGGAGAGATGGGAAAAAAGCTCAAAATGTATGGAAAAGATGGTGAAGATTTGTATATTAAAATTCCAATTGGAACTTTAGTTTATGAGATAAGAAGAGGTACTGAAGTTTTAGTCGGTGATTTTATAACTCAAGGTCAATCTCAAGTAATGGCTAAAGGAGGTAATGGTGGTAAAGGAAATTTTAGATTCAGATCTTCGGTAAATCAAGTCCCACTTCAATTTGTAAGAGGTGGAGAGAGTATTGAAAAAGAATTAAAGCTTGAGATAAAGATGGTTGCTGATTGCGGAATTATAGGCCTTCCTAATGCTGGAAAATCAACATTTATAAATCAAGTTACAAAAACTAGTGCCAAAATTGGAAACTACCCTTTCACCACATTAGAGCCTAATCTTGGTGTATGTGTATTACCCTATCAAAAAATTGTTTTTGCAGATATCCCTGGATTAATTGAAGGAGCTTCTTTGGGTAAAGGTTTGGGTGATGATTTTTTAAGACATGTTGAAAGAAATAAAGTTCTGTTACATTTAATTGACCCTACTTTTGATTCTATTAAAAATGGATTGTTAGAAGATTTAAGTGAGGAAAACTTAATAAAATGTTCTTTGAAAAACTACGAAATTATAAGAAACGAGCTTTTAGGTTATAAGTCAAAATACCAGTCTTTAGATGAAAAGCAAGAAATAATTGTTATAAACAAAATTGATATAACAGAAGTTCGTGAGGCATTTTTGAATATAAAGAAGAAATTTAATGACTTAGGACTTGATGTCTTTGGTATTTCAGCCTTTACCGGAGAAGGTGTTCCTGATTTGTTATCAAAAATTGCACTAGTTGTAAAAGAGTCTCCAGATGTTAAATTTGAAAATAAATCTCCGGTAAAAATTATCCATATAGAAGATTTAAAGAATCGCAGGATGGTTTATAATGTTTCTGATATATCTGAAGCTAAAAAGGATACAGCTTCCCTATAAACTGTTTTTATGCGTACAAAAGGGCCTTTAGCTTAGTTGGTAGAGCGCCTCGTTTGCACCGAGGAGGTCGAGTGTTCGAATCACTTCGGGTCCACCATTTTAATAAATTACACTTGATCGAAGTGACTCGAACACGAGTGTTGATCTTTTCGCTGGATTCTTTGTCAAGAATCCACATCTTTGGGTCCACCATTTTAATAAATTACACTTGATCGAAGTGACTTCACCATTTTAATAAATTAAAACAGCTTTGGGTTTACCATTAGTATTATGCAAAGCAATTCAGAAGAGATCATTGCGCTACCCTTAAATTTTAAAACCCATGCTAATTTCAATTTAGAAAATTATAAAGATCTTCAAGCTTCTTTTCAGCAAGATTATTTAGGTACTTGGGCAAAACTCGCTCAGGAGGAGCTGTTTTGGCATAAAGATTTTTCACAGACTTTAGATGATAGTGATAAACCTTTTTATAAATGGTTTCTAGATGGTGAAACTAATATTTCTTATAATTGCTTAGATATTCATTTAAACGATCGAGGGGAGAAAGCTGCTCTAATCTTTGAAGATGAAGCTGGAGAGTCAGAGATTCTTAGCTATAAAGTATTGCACGCAAGGGTTTGTGAATTTACAGTCTATCTTAAAAATTTAGGGGTGAAAAAAGGTGACAGGATCTGCATTTATATGTCTCTTTGCCCTGAAGCTATTATAGCTATGCATGCCTGTACTCGTATCGGAGCTATTCATAGTGTGGTTTTTGCTGGATTCGCGGCTCATGCTATGAAAGATCGTATAGATGAGCTTTCTGCAAAAATTTTAATTACCCAAAATGGTTTTTACCGCCGTGGCAAAATAGTGGACTTATTAGAAGTCGCTACTGAAGCTATAAGTAAAAACAGTCCAGTAGAGGATTTACTGATTTTTAAAAGGGTAAAAGAACCCTTAAGTCTACAAAGCTCATTAAAAATTCAAATCCATGATCTAGACAGGGAACTTAAAGATCTTGCGAATTTAAATCTTAGTACTCATGAAGTTCTGGAACAGACCCCTGAATGGCTTTCAGGGAATGATACTTCTTTTATACTTTACACTAGTGGTAGTACTGGTAAACCTAAAGGCATAGAGCATAATACCGCTGGTTATCTGCTCTGGGCTAAACTTACCTCTAAATGGGTATTTGACCTTAAAGACGAGGATGTGTATTGGTGTACTGCTGATATTGGCTGGATAACAGGTCATAGTTATGTAGCTTATGGTCCGCTCGCTAATGGAGCGACGGTATTTATTTACGAAGGTGCACCGAATTTCCCAGAAGCTGATAGATACTGGGCTTTAATCGAGAAATATAAAATAAATATCTTTTATACTGCACCTACCGCGATACGCAGTTTTCAGGCTTGGGGATTAGAACATATCGAAAAACATGATCTGAGTTCTTTACGCTTATTAGGTTCTGTAGGGGAGCCAATTGGCACTGAAACGTGGAAATGGTTTTATGAAAATATAGGTAAGTCTAAATGTCCGATAGTTGATACTTGGTGGCAGACTGAAACAGGTGGGATTATGCTAAGCACTTTACCCGGTGTAAACTATATGATTCCAGGAACAGCGGGACCAGCATTACCAGGCATTTCTGCTGAAATCAATCCTGAAGGTCTTTTGCATCTCTCTAAACCTTGGCCATCTATGCTTAAGGGTGTCTATAAGAATCCTGATCGATATATAAAAGGCTACTGGACTAAGATTCCAGATTCTTATCTTCCTGGTGATCTTGCTGATATTTCTGTAGAGGGCTATATTAAAATTGGTGGGCGTAATGATGATGTCATTAATGTGTCTGGGCATAGGCTTGGGACGGCTGAAATTGAAACAGCTTTAGCAAAACATCAGACCATAAATGAATCTGCGGTAATTGCCATTCCTCATGCAATAAAGGGAGAAGGCATAGTAGCTTTTGTGGTTCTAAAACAGGGTTTAATGAATGTTACTGATAGTCAGCAAAGCCATGGATCTACAGAAGAGAGAGAGCGTATTTTAAAAGAGCATGTAGCAAATGAAATAGGTGCACACGCAAAACCCGAGCGTATCATCATCTGTGAGGCTTTACCTAAAACTCGCTCAGGCAAGGTTATGCGCAGATTACTTAAAGACATAGCTCAAGACAGACTCCCAGAGGGAGATTTGTCGACTTTAGAAGATAAAGATGTGGTAGCTAAGCTCTTAGCTGTCTCGAAGTTGAAACAGTAATAGTGCTATTTTGGCGAGTTTTTTTATATTTGAATTAATTAAATAGTGACTCTATTTTAGTTGTGCCATAGTAATAGAGAAATTTCCCTTCTTTAGTGGTTTCTAAAAATCCTTCTTGCTCTAATGCTTTTAAATCCTTAATCCCAGTAGCTTTAGTAACTTGATAGACATTAACATGTGCAGTGAGTGAGGTTCGATGATTTTCATCTTTGGATAGGTATTTTAATAACTGAATTTGACGGTCATTAAAAGCATAAGTCTGTTTCAGGGATTTATTGATAGTTTTATTTTCTTGAGACTTAGTCTCTATATAGCTTTTAAAATTATCTATACTTTCTTGGATTTTTCTTAAATGAAAATCGATGAAATAATTTAAATCGCAGTCATCTTGCTCGCTATAGACGTAAGCTTGCCAGTACTGAGCGGGTGCTTTTTTAATTACAGTAGATATCGGTAAATAAGAAACAGCCCAGTAATTATGTTTCAGCAGATACCAAAAAAATAGCAATCTCGCTAACCTACCATTACCATCAGTAAAGGGGTGTAGATATCCAATCCAAAAGTGAATCATGACCGCTTTAATTACTGGATGAATAAAATATTCATCATTTTTATTATTCGCAAAATCAATTAAATTTTGAATTTCACTTGCTAAAAAGCTTTCACTTGGCGGTATATAGATAATTTCACCGATAGTATCACTTTCTATCACGATTTCATCTGTATCTTTCCTGAGCCTATGTATTTCATCTGCATTTATGGTGTTTTGAGTAATCACTGAGTGCATCTCAAATAATAGCTCTAAGCTTAGCTCTTTATTTTTATACTCTTCCTCGATTTTTTTCATCGCTAAATAAGAATTTAAAATCATATGTTCAGATTTGTTTTTGGGTTTTCTGCCTTCCTGTAAAAACTTCTTTGCAACTGCTCTTGTGGTGCTGGCTCCTTCTAGCTGAGAGGTAGCGATAGCTTCTTCGATGATGCCGTTTAGCACAACAGTATTTTTCTCTTTTTCGGCTTTTTTCTGTGGAGCTTCAAAACCAATAAGATTTCCTCCTACTGTTATATCTAAGCTATGTAATATTCTTTCCTGCTCAGGAAAAAGACCCCAAGTAAAGAATTCACCTGTTTCGGTTTTGATCGGCGATTTTTGTGCCTTAGAATTCCTAGTTATCTTTACAACAGCCCAAAATACTTCATGTGTAAAAACCCTGTTATCGCATAACCCATCAGGAAGTTTTTTATGCTTAACTTTTTTCCATGGTAAATAAATAGGGGTGTTGACTTCATTAACTAAATTTTGATTAGCGGGTTTCACGCCACTCAAGAAAATATTTTGAGTATCAGTATTGTCAGTCTTGCCATCATAGTTAAAGACATAATCAAAAGCCTCCTCACGATCTAATTCTGTAATGAGTGGCTTTTCTATCTGATATATATCATTTTTATCCAATCGCATTTCAGGTATAATTATACCCGTATTAAACCTGAACTATACTCGTTTTTATTTAATAGATTACATAAATATCAAATATATTTCAGGTATAACTATACCCGTATTAAACCTGAACTATACCCGTGAAAAATATTCTATACTTAATCTATGGCAATTCATGAATATTCTTTCCTAGGAAAAGACTTTGTTAAATTTGAGGACGCTAAAATCAGCGTTATGACGCACGCTTTTCTATATGGAACTGCTGTCTTTGAAGGTATTAGAGCTTACTGGAATCCCAAGCAAGGACAGTTAAATCTTTTACAAGCTAGACCACATTTAGAAAGGATTATGAATAGCTGTAAAATTCTACGCATGCAGCCTTATTATGGTGTCGATGAAATGCTAAACATTATCATTGAATTAATGAAAAAAAATAAACCAGAGACTGATGCATACATCAGACCAAGCTGGTTTAAGTCGGCTCTTCGTATAGGACCCTCTCTGGTAACTAAAGGAGCTGATGCTGAGCATGATGAATCTTTTGTTGTAACTTCTTTAGATTTAGGTGACTACCTTGATACGCAGAAAGGTCTCAGCGTGGAGGTTACTAGTTGGAGACGGGTTTCTGATAATGCTATTCCACCTCGCGCCAAGGTGAATGGCAGTTATGTGAATACTGCTTTAGCTAAAGCTAATTCTATGCTTGCTGGTTTTGATGATTCTATATTTCTTACAGAAGAAGGTTATGTTTCGGAAGGCTCTGCTATGAACTTCTTTATGATTAGAGGTGGTAAATTAATTACCTCTTTAGCTTCGGATAATATTTTAGAAGGTATTACCCGTTCTTTTGTTACACGCTTAGCTCGTGAGGAGCTGGGGTTAGAAGTGGAATTTAGACAAATCAATCGTACAGAGCTTTATTTAGCAGATGAAGCATTTTTCGCTGGTACTGGAGCACAGATAGCACCTATCGGTCTTATCGATAATTATGTTATTGGTAATGGTAAAGCTGGCTCTATAACACTTAAGTTACAGGAAATTCATCGCAGTATTTGTCAGGGTGAGAACTCTAAATATGCAGATCAATTAACTCCGATTAATTATCAAAATGTACTTGCTTGAAAATACCTCCAGAAAAACTTTAAAAAAATAAGCCTGTGAGTAACTCATGGCTTGATGCATCAAGATCTACTCACAGTTTTTTGTTTTAACACGGTCTATTCAGAGACAGACCAAGGGCAAGACTTTTAATATAATGAAGATTATTTTTCAGCTCCTGATTCTTATGCGCCACATGCATTTTTTCATTCTTTTCCTTCTCGATTTTATCAAGCATTATGGACATACTCTTTAAAAGAAGCGTATAAGAGTTCAGTAATATAGCATATTCTTCATTTATTTCCTTCTTCCCAAATTCGAGCTTAGTCAAGGTGTCGATGAGACCCAGACTTAGCTGCGTCATTCCACTTGAGCTCATGTAAATATAAATTAGTTTTTATTTTTTTTTGACGTAAGAATGATTCTCATTTAATTATTTTTTGGCTTCATATTGATAAGATCAAATTCATACGGGGAACAATCGTTTGGTAGAACCGTAAAAAGGGAGATTATTATGCCATACACTATAGTTTCTGAAGTTTGTGAAGGCGCAGCAGACTGTATACCTGTCTGTCCGGTAGACTGCATTCACTGGCCTGAATCAGGTAAAACTAATGAAAAAGGATTTAAGTATCCATACATCGATCATTCGACTTGTATCGACTGCGGAGCTTGCTTATCTGCTTGCCCGATAGAAGGTGCTATATTAGACGAAGAAAAACCAGAATTACAGTTAGTTTAATATCTGTAAATTGGAACTAGGTTATTCTTGTGAGTGATTCAGAGAAAACTAAGTTTAAAAAAAACATATTAATAAGCGGCGGCTCCCGAGGAATCGGTAAGTCCGCCGCTTATTTACTTAGTCGGTCTGATTATAAGGTCTTAGCACCGAGTTCGCAAGAATTAGATCAAAGTTCTGAAAAATCTGTCCAAGATTATTTCTCAAACGCAGAAATTGAAGATTGCGAGCAGTATCTTGAAGGGATTGCTCACAGTCGTACAAGTTCAAGGCTAAGGAGGACGAATGACCGCAGTGTACTGCGGGTACATGAGGATCATGAGGACGACGAAAACGCAGAAATTGAAGATTGCGAGCAGTCCCTCTATGGACTTATAGTAAATGCTGGTGTATATCACAGTTCATGCTTTGAGGAATACAGCTTTAATGACTGGCAGAGGGTTTTAGATGTTAATTTAAATGGTGCCTTTCATTTAGTTAAGGCAGCTTTACCCCTGTTAAAAACTTATACCGAGCTTAATCCAAAAGACTACTCACGAATTATTTTCATCTCATCCGTCAGTGCCTATACTGGTGAACTTTATGCTCCAGCATATAGTGCAAGTAAAGCTGCTTTAATCGCTTTAGCAAAGAGTCTTGCATTGGAGTTCGCTAAATACAAAATTACAGTTAATAGTATATGTCCAGGTTGGGTTAAGACTGATATGGCATTAAATCAGATGCCTAATGAAGATAGTGTTAAAAACAGTCTCGGAGCGACTTTACAGAATCGCTGGATAGAACCTGAAGAAATCGCACATGCTATTAGTTATTTACTTTCCGAACCAGCTAAAGGAATCACTGGCGAGCAAATCAATATCACAGCTGGATTAGACATTTAAGAGACCGCTGCACAACTCCATTTTCTGCGTTTTCGTCTAAACGTTCTCTATTTTAGAAGTGTTAACCGATCTTATAAAATCCCTAAATATTTCTAAATCAGGACTCTGATCTTCTTCTAAGACGCAAATTGCTTTGGTGCCGATAATGGCTATCTCTACACCTAAATCTAAAGTATCGCGTACTTTAGTAGCACTATCTATGCCGAATCCTAAGCCAATCGGCTTATCTGGAGCATATTTATGAATTTCAGCTATTTTCTGCTTTAGAATGGCATTAGTTCCTTGCCATTTTGTGATATCACTATCAGAGCCAGTTATACCAATACGGCTCACTAAATATATAAATGGTTCTGATAGCTCTACAATTTTTTCAATTCGCTGCTCTGAGCTAGTTATGGCTACTAGTAAAGTTAAAGTAAGTCCATAGGTTTTTAAAATTTTAGAAACCGTCTCAGCTTCTTCCACTGGCAGATCTGGAATGAGTAAGCCTTTAATGCCATATTCTGAACACTTTTTAGCTAATTTCTCTATACCATAGACGTAGACAGGATTATAGTAAGTGAAGAAAATAATATTATTTAATCCATAATTACAAGAGTCTACTAAACCAGCTTCTGATCGAGCTTGAGCGACAAGATCAAAAATTTTATCTATATTAATTCCATTAGCTAAAGCTTTAAAACTCGCATTCTGAATTACGGGGCCATCAGCAAGAGGATCAGAGAAAGGTATGCCAAGCTCAATCAAAGAAACCTTTTCTTCGTGCAGTATCTTTAAAGCCTTAATACACGCGTCTTCTGAAGGATAAGCGGCGGTAACAAAAATACCTAACATATTACTCGTCATGCTCTCCAGTTTCATCATGCTCCGCAGCTTTATTAGCTTTAAGCATTAAAAAAAGAACAGTCCCTATAATTACTGTAAGTGTTCCAAATATTGCAATTGCCATCATAGATGTATTATATTACGCTCATAATCTAAGCGTCTAGAAGCCTCTAATAATAAGAGCCGATGCTACACGATTTAGAGCTATACAATAAGCTGCCTGTCTAAGACCTATGTTTTTTTCTCTAGCTAGTTTCGTTACATTCTGAAAAGCTCTCATCATGTAGTTTTCTAATTCTTGAGCGACTCTTTCATATGTCCAGTAGAACTGCTGTAAATTCTGTACCCATTCAAAATAGCTACAAATTACACCACCAGCATTTGCTAACACACTAGGAACTATCAGAACGCCCTGTTCAAATAGAATCGCATTGCCTTCTGGGGTAGTAGGGGCATTAGCTGCTTCTAAAAGTATTTTAAGATTCTTCGCATTCTTAGCGACTTTCGCTGTAATAGCTTTAGAAAGTGCTGCTGGTACTAATACATCACAGTCAAGCATTAAAAGTTCATCACGGGGAATACTAGTAGCTCCCTCGAAACCATCTAAAGATTCATTATGACTGTCAGCGTAAGCTTTTAAAGCTGCTATATCTATACCATTAGGATTATAAACCGCACTAACAGCATTACTGATGCCGATAACCTTTGCTCCGAGCTCTTCTGAAATAATTTTTGCACTGAAATAACCAACATTCCCAAATCCTTGAATCGCTACAGTTAGATCTCTTGGGTCGTAACCTCTATATTTGCATGCCTCACGCATGCAAATAGCCACGCCTCTACCTGTAGCTTCTAAACGTCCTTGTGAGCCACCCACTTCAAGGGGTTTTCCCGTAACCACTGCTAGGGAATTATTAGAATGAGATTTAGAGAATTCATCATAGATCCAAGCCATAACCTGTGGATTGGTATTCACGTCTGGTGCAGGAATGTCTACATAAGGACCGATATTATCACCTAAATGTGAAACTAAAGCCTTGGTAAGTCTTCTCAGTTCGTGAAAAGAAAGTTTTTTAGGATTAATCGCTACTCCACCTTTAGCACCACCAAAGGGAATGTCTACAAGAGCAGTTTTCCAAGTCATTAGATTCGCCATCTCTCTAACTTCTTGTAGATTAACTTCTTCGTGATATCTTATGCCACCTTTAAAAGGGCCGCGAGCATTATTATGCTGAACTCTGTAAGCATGGACAGGTAGTAGGCTGCCATCATCCAGTCTTAGAGGAATTTCCATAAGAATTTCTCGCTTACAAGTATTTAGATAAGAGAGTATTTGATCATTAATCTCTTTGCCATGTAGATTTTGTTTTCGATTTAATAAAAATGCAGACGCTGCATCGTAGCAGGTTTTCCCGCCTAACGTGTAATCTGATTCTATTGTTGTTTCATCAAGTACCATGGTTATTGTTTTCTCATCAAACGCCATTGTTTGATCTCCTTTTGCTATTATTTCTTAAGTAAAAGTTCTGTTTTGCATCACTTCCCTAAGCAATACTTTATCATGTAGAAAACTAAAGAAAAGTATTAAGCCCTGATGGTTTCCTTAAGAAATTATTTAAAAGAAAAATATCCAGAGCTGTCTAGTCTCGTCATTAAAAAAAGCTTAGAGATGGGTGCCTGTACGGTTAACGGCAAAATCGAAAGATATGCTAGCCGAGACGTTAATCCACAGAAGGATAAGATCGCTTACCGTAAAGTTAAGGATGTCGTCAATAAACCATTAGTGATTAATAAAGCCCGCATCGTTTTCGAGGATGAATATCTATTAATTTACGATAAAGAAGGCTATTATCCAAGCACTGAGACTAGTTCTAAAAACCAGATCCACCTTCTTGGAGAATTAAAAAAACAGCTTAAGCTTCGTAAATTATATGCTGTACATCGTTTGGATAAAGGAACCAGTGGTTTAATCATCTTCGTTAAGGATCAAGAGACTAGTACTAAGTTTAATGAAATGTTTATTGATAAAGAGATTAAGAAAGAATATCTTGCGATTATGGATGGTATTTTACCTGCAAATAAAAGTAAGACCCGTATAGATAATGAACTGGTGCTTATAGACAGAAACGAGAGTAGCCAAAAATGGGGGGTGAAGGGTAAAAATACGACTAAGCCTAGCAGGCAAGCTATTACTGAGCTTGAACTTATAAAAGCCTATAAAGATTATTCTTACGTTAAGCTAAGACCTTTTACAGGCAGAACTCACCAACTCAGAGTACATGCAGCTTATTTAGGTCACCCGATTTTAGGTGATACTGTCTATGGTGAAAAATTTAGATGTAAAAAAATATTTGATAGGCATTTATTACATGCTTATAAATTAAGCTTTAAACATCCTGTTACGGGAGTTAATTTACAGCTTGTTTCTGACTTGCCAGATGATTTTAAAAAACTAGTTGACGCTAATCTCCTGTAGAAGATAGTCCTGCACAGTGATTTATGATGATTTATAAAATTCTATAAATTAAAATTAAAGTTCTCCCCTAAACAGCCGATAAATAATCTTGTAAGTCAATTACTCGGGGGGGATAAATGAAAAAGGTTGTATTAACCACAGGTTTAGTTTTATTCAGTGCTTTAAGCTCAGGGACTTCGCTAAATGCTTTAGCTCCAGTGAGATTATCTGTTAGCGCTCAATCATATGATCCAAGACTATTTGGAATTTGGGAAGTGCATACAGTAGTCATAGATTCTGACTGTAAATATGTCAAAGAAGGTCTGAAAAGTACTTCTAAGCTAAGTTTTCATTTAGTAAATGGTAAATTAGTTCCAAAATGGTATAACCATGACTGGGATCTGGTAGCTAACCGGCTTTTTAAGCTAAATGATGACAATAAACTTCTCTGGGTAAGAGAGAATAAACTTCAACGTGGTAAACACTTATGGGTAGCTAAATCCACCGATATCTTCAATATTCAGAATCGAGATTATATTACAGCAGAGAGCGATGTCGAACAGTATTTAAATGGACGTTATACTGGTGACTATAAAACCATCTCTTATCTAAAAAAACTTTAAGTAAAGGGGGGAACTTAGTAATTTAAATCTTATATCTCGTACTTCTTCTTTTCTTCTTCAAAATTAAGATTTAAATTCTACAAACTTTACTTTTAAAAAGCGGGGGCCAAGCTCCCGCTTTTTATTTTTGTACTACTAGAGCTATAGTCCCGAACATAAGATCTTTAAAATAACTACGAGTGAAGCCCTGATCCCAGAACATTTGTGAAAGTTCTTTCTGTTTAGGCCAAGTTTCTAAAGAATCTACTAGATATCTATAAGCTAATTTATCACCAGCAAATATAGAGCCTAAAAGTGGTATGAAATTTAGGAAAATATTTTTATAAATATTCTGAATAAAGGGCTGTTCCGGATGACCTAAATCTAAGCTAACAATAAAACCACCAGGTTTTAAAACTCTGAAGATCTCCTGTATAGCTCTGCTTAGATCAGCTACATTCCTAAGTCCGAATCCTACAGAAATAGCATCAAAATTATCATCAGGAAAAGGTAATTCTAGTGCATCACCTGGCATAAACGTGATTTTAGTAGCCCAAGGTTCTTTAATCTTTCGCTGACGCTTTTCTGCTTCTTCTAACATCGGAGGGCAAGAATCAATAGCCATCACTTTAGATACTTGTGGTTTTTTAGCCCACATTTGAGCCATATCACCAGTACCGGTACAAAGGTCTAAGACTTTAGCGTGTTTTAAATAAGGTATATTAACCGAGGCACTTTCAATGGCTTGTTTTTTCCAAATCTGATGCAGATTAAAAGTCATAATATTATTCAAGAAGTCGTATTTTTTTGCGATTCTTGTAAACATTTGATTAATGAATAATGATTTATTTTCGATTTGAAGCACACTAATATTCTATTAGC
>RFQS01000361.1 GCA_009924885.1 Pseudomonadota bacterium
CACGGCAAACCCACGAATAATTAAGCAAAAATAAAGCAAGAAAATAAAAGCTGTTCAAGGAGGGTTATTCATGAGGAAATAGATTCATGAATAAGAATTTTGTAAGTATTGAGAGTTTCAGGGAATTAGATCCAAGATCCCGAGAGAGTACGCATGATTTTTTAGAAATTTTTGTAATAACAATGTCAGCAGTAATTTGTGGAATGACGGGCTGGGACGAGATAGTTCTTTTTGCAAAGGAGCGTAAGAAATGGTTAAAAAAACGACTAGGACTTAAATTAGAGAATGGAGTTCCATCACGAAATACTTTTGCAAGGGTAATATCGGCAATTAAGCCAGAAAAGTTACAGGATGCTTTTAGTGATTGGGTTCTCTCCGTATCTACAAGTAATGATACTGAAATAGTAGCTTTAGATGGAAAAACGGTCAGGCGTTCTTTTGAAAGAAGCAAAAATAAAAAAGCAATTCATATAATCAATGCTTGGGCTTGTAATAGTGGTATTACTCTAGGTCAATTAGCAACGGAAGAAAAATCTAACGAAATAACAGCAATACCAAAGTTAATAGATTGTCTTTCTTTAAAAGGTTCTGTAGTAACTATTGATGCAATGGGTTGTCAAAAGCAAATAGCAGAATCAATTTGTGAAGCCAAGGCAGATTATGTTTTAGCTTTAAAAGGCAATCAAGGTAAGCTACACGGAGCAGTACAGTCTTTTTTAATGAATAGAATTAATGAAGGCTTTAAAGATGTCAAGCATAGTTACTTTGAAACAAAGTTAGAGAGAGGTCATGGACGTATAGAAGTCCGTAAAGCTTGGTCTCTACCGATAAAAGGATATGAAAATTACTTTGATGGATGCAAGGAATGGAAAAATTTAAAATCTATTTTTGCAGTAAAACTAGAATCTACAAATATTAATACTAAAGAACATACTGAGAATTTTCGCTATTACATTAGCAGCTTAGATGTAGATGCACAAAGGCTTTTAGATATTTCTAGGGCTCATTGGAAAATTGAATCGATGCATTGGATTCTAGATGTTTGTTTTAATGAAGATGATTCGAGAATTAGAATTGATGATGCTCCTGCTAATTTTTCTGCTCTAAGAAAAATTGCACTTACTTACCTTAAACAAGAAACTACCTTCAATAAAGGTATCAAAATTAAACAAAAACGAGCCGCTCTAAGCACTGATTACCTTGAAGCTGTTTTACAGCTTAATATTTAGTTCATCTTTCGTGGGTTTGCCGTG
>RFQS01000362.1 GCA_009924885.1 Pseudomonadota bacterium
TGATCTATAAATCTTCTTATTAGATCTTGACCTCTTTTTAAAAGATCAAGATCTTTATCTAGTTCTAAACTCTCATTCAGCCCGTCTTCTAATTTATATTTTTTATATATCTCTAAGCGATGTTCTATGTTTTTAATAATGTCATTTTGGTCATTAAGAGTATCTTTAGCCTGAGATTTTTCAGAAAGTTTTTCTAAACTAATTTTTATCTCCTCAGATTTGTTGTAAATTTTTAAACGGATATCCTGTAATTCTTTTTCCAAGAACTTTTCGACTAAACTATTCTTGCCATAATAGTTTTCACCTGATCCCGACAAATCTTTCTGTCCAAAATAAATAGGGTTGCGAATTATAGTATCTTTTATGGATATTCCGCTTTGTTTAATACCATTTAGATATATATCAGGTGTTTGATCTTTTATATAATGAATTTCATATTCTTGACCATGACAATTAACAAGAGTTAGTATAAACTTTCCTGCACTGCCCAGTGCTTTATTAATAAGGTTATTTTTATACCCCTCATCTCCCGCTCCAGCAGCTAAACCTAACCCATAACGTAAGACTTCTATTAAAGATGATTTACCACTACCCCTAATACCAATTAAGGTATTTAAAGCTGCTGAAAAATCTATAGATTCGGAAGATAAAGCCCCCGCACCATCAAGAACAGTGATTTTCTTAATATACGAATGCTGAATATCTGGAATAGAATCTTTAACACGATTTTTATAATCTAACAAAGCATATTTAATCGCATCAAAAGTAAAACTGCCTAATTTAAGGTACGTTTTTTTTCACCTTTACCAATCTGTTCTATACTCTTACAGTCACTCCCCTCTAATTCCGCTGGATACCAGTCACCAAGCCATGTTTGAACTTTAAGTCGGCAAGAACGCTCTGGAACATCGTGAGTGCGGACTTTTTGAAAACCTAAACATCTTCTTCTTAAAGCTGCATAACGCTCTTCTTGAAACGCAGATAATTTCGATCCCCCCATTTCTATCCATAGGCCTTTACCTTGTTCTACATGAGCGAAAATAAAAAAATAATCTAAATTTTCTCTTATCTAATTCCTCTATAGTTTGCAGTAGATTTTTATCAGAATTAGCATTTTCTCTTTCATATTCGTCTTTAGTTTTCCCCGTAAACATTGAGCTAATAAAAGGATCTGATTACCTATGAAGCTGCCCAAAAAACAGCTTAAGCACTAGTCCCACTTACTTATGTAAGGTATAATT
>RFQS01000363.1 GCA_009924885.1 Pseudomonadota bacterium
CAGGAGACTGTACTGGCTTGGAGATGTCTAATCTAAATCTTAAGCCATCTCTCTCTTTAACTAGCATAAGATTCTTTTCAATTTTTTTACAAATATCGTTAAACTGATCTAACTGAAACTTTAACTCTGTTCTCTTTACTTCTAGGGTTTCATCTTTCTCAGGCACTTCTCTGAAAGGTTTCTTCTCTCCTATTACAACATTTTCCAAATATTTTTTAATACCAATAAGCTCTCCATTAAGAGTGTTAAACTCAGTTTCAAGCTCGCCTAGTTTTACCTTAATCTGATCACCTATCTCAAGATAGTTGTCTAGACTAAATAGGTTAATCAAAAACTTTTTACGATTAGTATCGGTAGCCTTAATAAAATCTAAGAGATCTGTGCTGCTCTGGTAGATTAGTTGAGAGAATACTTCAAAGGACAATCCTAAGACTTGTTGCACTTTCTTATAGGTATCAGGAATTTTATGTTCAGAGATATCTTGACCATTTTTTAAGAGTTTTACCTTACTCGCATCACCTGTTCTATCTACTCGAAGATCATAGAGATCTTGACCTGCTAAAAAAGTCACTCTTCCTGACCAAGTTTTACTGCCACAGTACCTATTTAAGATATCGCTTTTTTTGATACCTTTCACGTTTTTACTATAGAGTAGCTCTTGTAAGATGAGCGAGATACTAGTTTTACCGTGCCCATTTGACCCAGAGAGTTGAGATATGGTAGTCTTATCTAGCTCTATCTTATTATTTTTTCCATAACTAAACATATTAGACCACTCAAGAGTCTTAAACCGTATATTCATCTCACAACTCCTAAACTTTTAAAAGTATTCAATACCGTATCTACCTCTTCTATTTTTTGATGTCGTAAATAGAGTTCTAACTCTTCTACTAGACCTAATCCACTAAGATCTAAGACACTTTGCTCATCCGCTTTGTATGCTATTTTTTTATCCAAGAGATCTGTTTTCTCTACTTGGGCTAACTCATCTATACTGCCTACAATCTCATAGATAACGTGATCTCGTTCGCTTGCAACCATCTCACTTTTACTTGAGATAGTTTTTCTAATAAGACGAGGTAGATCTAAAGGCACAAACCGTACCTTATAGTTATCTAAACTACCTTCTACTATATTAACCCCGTATTCGCGATCTTCACTACGATCGAAACTTACATTCATAGGACTACCAGAATAATATACAGGCATATCACGATACCTATGATTATG
>RFQS01000364.1 GCA_009924885.1 Pseudomonadota bacterium
ACTTCTAATTTAGGTCCGGGCTTTGACTCTATTGGGCTTGCGCTGAATATATTTAATGAATATCATTTTAGTACTGAGTTTGAATCTATTTCTTCTGTAGATGATTTTATATATACTTCATCTGCGAGCTTGTTGGATGATTTACCTGCAAATAAAGATAATCTAGTTTATCGTTCTTTTGATCATGTATTTAAAAAGGCTGGTGAAAAGACACCTAAAATTAAAATTCATTTTCAAGTAGGAATTCCTTTAACAGGTGGCTTTGGTTCTAGTAGTACGGCGATATTAGCTGGGATAATGGCTGCTAATAAGATATTAGGTTATCCTTACGATCAAAATCAGATTCTTCGCATAGGTACTCAGTTAGATGGTCACCCTGATAACATTACACCAGCTTTACTTGGTGGATTTATAGTCTGTGTTTATGCTGATTCTGAGCATAGTTATATAAAGCTTCCTTGGAATAAAGATCTCTTTTTTGTAGCTATTACCCCAGACTTTAAAGTGCCAACTGCTAAGGCTAGGGCTGTGCTTCCAGCACAGATTAATTATCAAGATGCAGTATTTAACATAGGTTATAGCAGTCTTTTGGTTGCAGCTGTGGCTTCTAAAAATACTGAGGTATTGAAAAAAGTCTTTAAAGACAGAATGCATCAGAGCTATAGAGCAAGTTTAGTTCCAGGTATGAGCTATGTTTTAGATATTGGTCTTGAATCTGGGGCTGTGGGCACTATGCTGTCTGGAGCTGGTTCTGCTTTAATTGCAGTGGTGGATTCGATGGAAGTCGCTAAGACTGTGGCTTTGGCTATGCAATCGGCTTGGTTACAGAGTGGTATTAAAGCAGAGTATCGCTTCCTTGAGGCTGTAGATGAAGGGGCGATTATAGAAGATTTAGTGAAAGTTTAATTTAAAGAGGTTGTGAGCTTGTCCGTAAAAGCTGAGAATCTTATTAAGCTGGAGCCTTCTTGGTTAGAGCATTTAGAAGAGGAATTTTCTAAAGATTATATGCAGAGTTTACGGCAATTTTTGCTAGAAGAAAAATCTTTATATAAAATCTACCCACCTTCGTCTGAAATTTTTAATGCTTTTAGTTTGACGCCATTTGATAAGACTAAAGTAGTAATTATTGGTCAAGATCCTTATCACGGTGCTACTCAGGCACATGGCTTATGTTTCTCTGTCCCAGATGAAGTGAGATTTCCACCATCTTTACTAAATATATTTAAGGA
>RFQS01000365.1 GCA_009924885.1 Pseudomonadota bacterium
GTTTATTACAGAATATATCCGCAAATATGGATAAGATTATTTCTTCCGGAATACAACAAGCGATAAATGACAGTATAAAAAATTATCTCGGAAGAGATTTTGGAGGTTTGGTAAATAAAGGCAGAGAAAATATTGATATCGCTCAAAGAGCTGCAGATTTTACAGAGAATATTGGCAAAAAAAGAATAGATATGTTAACCGCGCAAGGATCAAAAGCCGTCAACGAAGCAATGCTAAATGAAGAGTCTATGCGCTCAGAAGGATTAAAACAAAATATGTTAAGAGCTAATGAAAGCTTAGGTAAATGGATTGAATCGCAAGTTAATAAAGCTCTCGCAGAGAATAAACCAATATTAAGTCTAGAAGAATTAGAAAGCCAAGAGAAAAGTAAGGGATCGGGAGGAAAATATAAAGCTTTAGACGCACTAACTAAAGACACAGGATCTATAGAGTATCAGGCTTTTCAACAGTATATAGAAAATGTGCAAAAAATGCAGCAATTACAAGACCAAATAAAAGGCAATATCGAAACAATGAATCAGAAGCAGCAAGAGATTCAGCAAGAATTAATTAAAAATATATCTTCTGCCGCTTCTAGCTTCTTATCTCAAGATAAAAAGCCAGAAAATATAACTCCTAACGGGAATATAGTCCATAGAAATGCATATGGTGAAACTGTAGCCGTAACCGGTGCGCCTATAAAGCAGCCCCAATCTCAACAGCAACCCGAAGCTAAATGGATTAATCAATTAGAAAAAGCTATTCTTAATTTAAAACAATTCCCTGGAATAATAAATAGAAATAACTCTTTAGAAGGCGGAGGCGGAATAGACCTTAACACTTTAAATCAAACAATGTCGGACCTATCTTCTGTTATACAAACCAGCGCAAATACTCAGCCAGAAAATCTAAATATTGACGGAAATATAAACGTTTCTCCATTAGAAATTGGTGGAAATTTAGCTATAAGTTTAAATGCGCCCACTTTCAAAGTCGAGATCGATGACACAGATTTACAAAAAACAAAAGAAGAGATAGAGAGGAGCTTTGATCAGAAACTACAGCAAGTTTCTGCTAATATAATGTCTCAAGTTCAAAAGGGTCTCGCAGAGAGCTTGCGTCAATCTATCGGAAAAGCTTCAGGTAGAGAAGTTCCAGCGACAACAGATAATCCTTTCAGGAATTATGGCGTTGGAAGAAGATCTATAATTTAATTTATGAGCTAT
>RFQS01000366.1 GCA_009924885.1 Pseudomonadota bacterium
GTTAAAAACTTTACCAGCGATAAAGTCATGCAAAATACGGGCTTTCTTAAAGAGCTTGAAAATGCTCCATTATTTAAAGGAACAGCAAAACAATCTAAAGCAGAGTGGGATTTTAAACAGTTTTCAGGTGGTTATGGTTCAGCAGTACCAGAAGGGACAGCATTAACTAAGGAGCAAGCAGAAGAGCTTTTTTTAAAAGATATTAGGCGATTTGAAAAAGAAGCGAATCGCATTCAAAAAAGAAGGCTTGATATAACAGGGAAGGGAATGAGCCAGAAACAGTATGATGCTTTAGTCTCGGCACTATACAATCTTGGTACAGCCCCGAAAGCCACAAGATCATTAAGAACAGCAATAGAGCAGGGTAGAGATAAAGAAGCCGCTCAAAATTTTCTTTTATATAATAAAGCAGGTGGGAACGCTGATACAGGGCTTATCGCACGCAGGGAAAAAGAATCTAGGTTATATGCAGAAGGCACGGCAGAATTGAACGCAGTAGTCTCTTTAACTCCAGAGCAAGAGAAATTAGTAGCGATTAGGGAAGAAGTTTTAAATCGTAAATACAAAGCTGAAATTAAAAACAATGGCGTATTTAAGCCAGTCGGGAACACGGGTACAGCGAGGCTTTACATTAAATACAATATCCCAGGCATGGCAGAGCCTAAGTTAATGCCTTTAATAACAGGCAGGCAAGGGGCGATAGCTAAATATTTAGATGTTCGTTTTGATGAAGTTAATAAATACATACCAGTCGTGCCTAAGAGTTCAATGTTTTTAGATTAAGGGGTTTACATGGTCGAGATTAACATACAGACATTTGATAATTTAGAGGTTCAAACTGACCCTGATTTATTTGCTTATGATGGTGGCTATGAAGCGACAGAAAGATTAGCTCAAGGTTTTCATGCAAATACGGCTACAGCATGGGGGCTTCAATCAATTACAGAAACAGCTTTAAGGGGAATGCAAGCTTTAGGGGCAGATGATAAATTACTTAGTGCAGATGAAGCGAATAAGGTTTATGGGGTAGAAGGAAAGTTATCTTTTAACAGTCCAATTCCTGAAAGCGTAGCAAGCTTAAGGTATAACAAGTACATTGACAATACGGCACGGACAGAGATTTTAGATAGTGCGGCACGTGATAATCACGGGCTTGAATGGTTTTTGCAAGGAAGTTTAGAAAACTTTGTTCCAGCAGCTTTAGAGGCAGGG
>RFQS01000367.1 GCA_009924885.1 Pseudomonadota bacterium
TAAACAAGCGGCACAAATATATCATGGTTTGCGTGAAGAAATTAGTTTTGAAAAAGGAAAACTTTCTGGACCTTCATTACCTCTTGCAGATTCTTACGAATACTCAAATTGGAGAGCAGATTTTGGATTATCGGAAGATTGGCAAAAAGTCAACCGTAAAGATAAAACTGATGGATTAAGTCAAAAAGCAGTTGATGCTTATCGTCGTGAGAATCCAGGTTCAAAACTTCAAACAGCAGTAACTGAAAAGAAACCAAAGGGTAAAAGAGCAAAGCGTCGTGCTAACTTCTGCCGTCGTATGAAGGGTATGAAGTCAAAACTGACTTCTGCAAAAACTGCAAGAGATCTTATTGTTAAAGCTCAAACTGATGCTGCCAATGCAATAAGTTTGCAAGAAGTTTTAACAGCAAAAGCAGCAGCAGTATCAGCAGCAACTGATGTAGATAAATTTTTAGCTAGTGTAACTACAGCTCAGGCAGCAGCACTTGAAAAAATAAATAGCTTTATAACATTTTATCAAAAAGTATTAGCAGAATACCCACAAAAACTACTAGAAAGTCAGCAAAAAGCCCTAGAAGCTCAATTAAAAGCCATTATAGACGCCATACAAAAATACTTAGACTATGCACTTCTGCAAAAACCAGTTAGTGATAAGGATCCACAACTTCAACAAAGAGTTAGCGATAACCTAATAACTCTTGGTGATAATATAACTACAACTAGCAAATATTTACAAAGTCTTATAGATACTAATGCCCCCCAAGAGTTAATAGACTGGGTTACAAGTATTAAAGATTCTATGAGTGCTGATAAAGCCAAAGCCGATGATTTTTATAGCAGAGCTCTTGCAGAAATTAAGCTTTTAGAAAAAGGTAAAACAGATTTAGCAGCAACCTTGGTTGCAGCAAAATCAGCTACTACTATAGAACAAGCCAATGCTTTGAAATTACAAGCAGAAACACAAAAAGCTGCAGTAGAAGCCGCTGCTAGTAATGCTTATCAATTACTTACTGCAGCAGATGCTTATTCACAAAAAGGCATAAAAACCTTTAATGATGCCTTAGCCGAACTACCAAATAAGTTAAAAAGCACTAAAAAAGTACAAGATGACATAGTTGGAGGTATTGGTGTGGGAGTTGGAGGTGTAGGTGGTGGTGGTATTACTAAAAC
>RFQS01000368.1 GCA_009924885.1 Pseudomonadota bacterium
AATGGATGATAAAGTATCACTATTAGATAGCTTATTGAAAGCAGCTAAGCAGTGTGATTCTATTTTGGTGGCATCCGATCCTGACAGGGAAGGGGAAGCTATTGCTTGGCATTTAGCTTCTCGCTTAGAAGATGTAGGTAAACCTATTAAGCGAATGGTTTTTAACGAGATTAAAAAGGATAAACTATTAAAAGCCGTAAAAGATGTTCGAGACATTGATATGAATTTATTTCATGCTCAAGAGGCTCGACGCATTTTAGACAGACTGGTTGGGTTCACTGCATCTCCATTTTTAATTAATTTTTTCGGACCTAATTTATCTGCTGGCAGGGTTCAATCTGTAGTAACGCGAATGATTATTGATCGTGAGAAAGAGATTGATGCATTTGTACCGGAAGATTTTTGGACTATTCAAGCTACAGTATCTAAAGATAACAAAGTAGGATTTACTACAAAATATTCATATCGCATTACAGATGCTAAAGTAGCAAAAGACACTAAGTCTAAGTTTGATATAGTTAATGATTTATTTGTTGCAGATGTAGTGGCAGAAGAGGAGAAGAGGGGCGCTCCTCCGCCATTGGTAACGTCTAGTTTGCAGCAGATTATGTCAAAGAATCATGGATTTGGGGCAGATCGGACTATGAAGGCTGCTCAAGCTTTGTATGAATCTGGATATTGTACTTATATTCGTACTGATTCAGTTCGTGTAGGAGATGAGGCTTTACAAGATGTAAGAGATTTTATTAAAGATAAAAATTATGAGCTGCCTAAGAAGGCAAACGTGTTTAAAAATAAAGATGCATCACAAGATGCTCATGAGTGTATTAGACCATCAGATTTGTCTTTAGTTCCTGGAGATAATTTTGCAATTATTGATCCAGATGAGAAGTTGGTATACGAGACAATTTGGAAATATTTTGTAGCTAGTCAAATGATGCCTGCGGTGTATAATACATTGAAGGTAACAATCAGATCAAAATCTGATTCTAATTTAGAATTAAAAGCTTCTGGCAAGGCATTAAAGTCGAAAGGCTTTTTAGAGATACTAGGAGTTAATGATGATAGTAAGATTGATATTCCTAATTTATCTAAAGGTGATAAGATTAGTTTATTTGGAGACAAGCCAATTAAATTAGAGAAAAAGCAGACTCAGCCCCAACCAAGGT
>RFQS01000369.1 GCA_009924885.1 Pseudomonadota bacterium
ATTATAAATGCCTCTGCAAGAAAGCTGGAAGCACTAGAATTCTGTAAATATTTAAGCAATTTCAAATTAGAAAAAATTAGAATTCTGGTTTTCTTACCTGGCGCAAGCTTACATGAAGCGAGTAAATTCGGGTTCTTCGGAGCTTTTACTGAAGATGAAAACAGTATAGAAAAATTTATTCTAAACCTAGAAAAAGAAAAGGATACTAAAAACAAAACTAAAAACCTAATCTGCATCAGCAGTTTAACTAATAGTTTAGATAGCAGCTCAGTCTTCTTAAGCCTTGCTAAGCTACTTGGTTCAAAAGAGCAGAAAACTCTTCTTTCTGAAACATCTCTTTACCAAACAGTTAGACAGCTTCTTAATATTCAAGATTTTAAAACACTGCTTGAAAGCAGCATAATGCAATACTCTATGTTTGATATAAATTGGCTAAAAACATATCTTGAGCCTACTAAGCTTGGTGAAAACAGCCTGTACCTAAGTCTTTTCAAGAACCCTAGCTTCAAACTCAGTCCAGCTCTAGATCAGATAAAATTAGATAATGCCCTCAATCTTGCTATCGAAAAATTCGACCACTGTTTAATTGATATCGCAAATGACTTCAGCTCGGAGATTAACATTCAGCTCTTAAAAAGAACTAAATATCTTTTTATAGTTCTGGAGAATAGGCCTAATATCCATGAGGACTATAAAAGACTAAAAAGCTTTCTAGAAAACGAATATAAACTTCTATGCTTTGGCATTATCAGTAGCTCAAATGCCCAAATTAAAAAATATCGTGAAGTCACGAAACAAGAATGGCTAGAAAAGCTAGAAGAACAACCGCTCTTGGTGAGTGACTTAGACTTTAATCTTGCTCTGTTTTTAAAAAATCAAAAATCGAAATTCAACTCCGCTGAAATTCTAGCAAATGAAATGCTACATAAAATGAATTTAGATTTTGGCACAGAAAAGAGAGTAGAGAATAAGTGGTTTTCATTAACAACGCAGAGGTAAATCAAAAAATGAATATTTTCACCCTCGATCATAAAATCAATTTTGAACTGGTGTTTAAATTAAGAGAAAAACTCTACGCTCTAATAGAGGAATATCTCAAACCTAACAATACTAGTGAGATTTCACTAAACTTAAAAGAAAAACTTAGTAAAGAAAATTTCAGCTTCGCC
>RFQS01000370.1 GCA_009924885.1 Pseudomonadota bacterium
CTTGCAAAAATTCCATCTCTCTTGATAAACTTCTCTCTGAAATCTAATTAACAATTTGCTTGAATTATTAAAAATTTAACTTCAGATCTGAATTCAGGGGGGGTAAATTTAAGAATAGGCTGCTATTATTTTGAATAGCCATGTTCTTAAAAAGTACGTTGAATTAGATTTTTGATATTCTAAATTTAGATAGATTACCGATTCTAGATTTTAGTATCTTAGTAACTAAATCCTAAATCTTGAGTACATCTCGGTAAGCCATTAGTAGCAAGGTATTCACAGCTAATTTTATTATCATGAAAATTTTTTAGATTTTGACATTTACAAAATTTTGATCGAAGTATCTTAGCCCTAGGTGAATAGGGTCCAGTTCTAAATTCAGAAGTTACTGAATATATAGTTTCGATATCTTTTCCTAAAGCAGAAGCTATGTGCAAAAGTCCAGTATCGCAGGCATAGACCTTTATCGCGGATTCTAATACCAGAGTGCTTTCTAATAAATTTAACTTACCAATAAGATTCTCAATGCGAGTATTAGTCGGACTTCTGAGTTTTAAACTCACATTTAATTTAAGTGAAAGCTCTGCTTCATCTGGTCCACCTAAAATTTTTATATCTAAGTTCGTGTTTGCAATTAACTTTCGTATAAAGTCCTCCCATCTTTCTAAGGGAAAAGCTCTTTGGGGTCTGAGTTTTCCTACTCCAGGGATTATTACTATATAGGGTTTACTTCTATTTAAGATTTTCTGAGCATTGTGTTCTAGGTTTGTATGATCATTTAGGTCTAGATATGGGGAAAGTTTTAAGCAATCATAATCTAGTAAAGAATTTAATAAATTATTATCGTATCTTTCGTTTAACAATAAAGGCTTTAGACTTGGATCAAAAGCGGTGAGAAAGTTTTCTCTAGAGCTGAGATCTAAATCCTTTTTATAGATATTTAGCTTAGCTTTAAAAAATTTAATGTTAAGGTAAATGGCTTTTAGCCAGTTAGAATGCAAGTAGGTAAACGTGTCACAAGGCTTTTCCTGAAGACTTTCTAGAAGCTCTGTCGGGGCGGGATCTTTTTTAGAGGCGATAAACACCTCATCTATGTATGAAGCGTAGTGTTTTAGCACTTCTTTGAGGGGCTTACAGTGAGTAACTAATTCTATACTAGCTTC
>RFQS01000038.1 GCA_009924885.1 Pseudomonadota bacterium
TCATTAATATTAAGCCTGCCGCCAAAACTCTGATCAGTATTCTGCAACTGCATTTGAAACGTTTTTATGAATTTCCGCCCGAAGGGTGCGGAATGTGAGCTACACCAAAAAACACCCCACCCAAGGCTCCCCCAACTACTATCAGCCCCAAGGCTTAGACCTTAGAGCCTGAGCATGGGGACCCGCACGCAGTGTGGGGCGAAGGAAATAGGGGGTCTAAGCCTTGGGGCTTTTATCGCCATAGTAGAAAGGCAAATGCGCCTCCATCACCTGATTTGGGATATCAATTAAAGCATAAGTTTTAGAATCAACAAACATTAAAGACTGATCACCCTTACCAATAAGCTGCTTATCTTTATTTAAAATCTTATGCTCAATAGTAACGAATTTACGATTATAATCTTTAATTCTTAAATGAATACTTACACTCTCAAACTCTTTAATCTCTCTTAAATACTTATGGTTAAAAGATCTGGTGAGAATTAAAAAATCTGTAGTCTCCAGATCAAAATCTGGCATAGTGTGTAAAAAGAAAAGCTCTCTGGTTTTACCTACCCATAAGGTATACATAGCAAAGTAAACATTACCCACAGAGTTAGTATCTTGATAAGTAGGTGTCATCTCATGTACGAAGAACCCATCTGAAATGTAACACGAACTAGTCGATATAAGCTTCGCATCAGCAGGTAAATCCAAGACACGAAGAGCATTCACACTTTCAGCAGATATATTTGGCAAACTCAAAGAACCTAGCTCTTGCCCTAAGGCAGAAGGAGAATGTGCTTCAGTAGCGAGCGAACTTAAAACTCGGAAATCTGTAGCATGCACCACACTAGAAGAATCTTCAGAACCTGCTTTCTTATCTGACTGACCAAATGAATCACTAGTCATCACCCCATAAACTAAAGGCACTAAAGATGCGAAGGCCATAACTATAGTATGCTGGCTAAAATAACCTATACCAAAAATAGATATACTACAAAGCCCAGTAGAAAAGAGCTTCAGAACAGAATAACTCTTTTCTTCTCGAGTATTTAACATACAGCGAATAAAAGTAACTTCATACATTATGAAGAATGAAGCATAAAAAGCAAGGTAGTATTCCAATTCAAATCTGAAGAACTTAACTAAACTATCATCAAATATTTCTACAAATTTACCAACTTCCGCAAAATGCATAGTTATAGTGGCAGTAACTATACAAAGGAAAAACCATGGAATCGGTGAAGAGACAAGCTTTGGTGGGAAAAAAGTAAGTAAAATACTTTTAGAGTCTTTAACTTGTGGTTCAGTAAACCATTGAAAAGCGATATAGCCACTATCAAAAGTCGCCAAAGAAGCCACACAGATAAAAACCACGTAAGCATTCAGCACGCCATGAAAAGCACTCATAGAATGTGTCACATCCGTAATAATGCTCTTAAAAGAATCAAGAAAAGAAAACTCAAAGCCATAAAGCGGTGACTGTGCATAAGCAGATATAGCTAAAGCTCCATCAAAAATCAAAACACACCAAAAAATCAAACCACCAGTAATGTAAGATTTCGCAATAGAACCACCTTCTTTACGAATCTGAATCGCTCTCTGCCAATGCTGTAAATCTAGCCAAGGTCCAAAAAGAAATCCTAAAGTTATAGGCACCGCTAAGGCCACATAATCTATCGTGTGATTAAAATGAAAAGCAGCTTGAAGAGTAAATAAATCCTCAATCGAGCCAAGCATAAAGCCAGAGTTTAGAATATAAATCATCGCTCCAAGCATCACCAAACCTAAAAAAGCATGGCTATATTTTATACGATCAATCTTAAACTCTTCTCCGAGGAAGATAGTTGACCCTATAAACATTACAGCGACTAAAAATGAAAGAATACCTAATGGTAAAGTTACGTATTTTAGACAGGCAAATAAAGTTAAAGTAATAGCGACAAACTGATAAAAGAAAAAAGGAAATTTAAAATTCTGGGCTTTTTTCAGAAAAGCTCTTTCATAATCCTCAGCAGTCTTATATTTTTTAGCTATAAACTCATTAACTATTCCGAACAGAGCAAGTCCAAAGGCATTCACCGTAACATAGGCGACTAAAGCAGTAAAACCATACTGCACAGCCATCTGCACAGAGAAGAATAAGCCTATCCCCCAAGTCCAGGCAAGGGCGATTGAATTACCCCATAAAACATTATTAAAAAACCTTGCAAGCATAAATTTCAAGTAACTAAGATTATGATAGCCTATCGGCTTTTTCTTTTGCTTTCCAATTAAATAAGGGTCTGAGATTAAAATCAGTAGATTCATTTCCAAGAGATGATTTAGCTGCTATTTTTTTCAAAGCTTTATTAGATGCAGGAAGAGATAGACTACGTTCTAATTGTTGATTTACTAACATCGCCCTATCTAATATATCCTGCGGCAAACCAGCTAACCTAGCCACCTCTATACCATAGCTTTTAGTAGCTGAACCTGCTTTCACTTTATGCAAAAAAGCTATCTGTGGATTTTCGCAAGAAGGTTCTGAAACTGACATCTGAGCATTTATAATTCTGCCACTATAGTTTTTTTCCAATTGAGCTAATTCATGATAATGCGTCGCAAAGATAGTTCGAGGGCAGATCTGTTCGACTATAAACTCAACTATGGCCCATGCAATAGAGATACCATCATAAGTACTAGTGCCTCTGCCGACTTCATCTAAAACGAGAAAGCTTTTAGAACTCATACCATTTACGATATTTGCTACTTCATTCATTTCAACCATAAATGTCGACTGCCCAGAAGCTAAATCATCACTAGCACCTATTCTTGTAAATATTCTATCAACAAGCCCAATCCTAGCTCTGGTCGCAGGAACAAAAGAACCCACCTGTGCAAGCAAAATAATCAGGGCATTCTGCCGCATATAAGTACTTTTACCTGCCATATTCGGTCCTGTAAGTAAAATAAACCTAGCGCCTGGTTCACTAGATGAACTAAATGAAATATCATTATCAACAAACTGACCAAGTCCAAACTTCTGCTCTAGAACAGGATGCCTGCCAGCTTCTATAAATAAAACATCTGAATCATCGATATAAGGACGAACATAATTCCTTTCCCTAGCGATAATCGAGAATGAAATAAGTACACTTAAATCTGCAATAGCATTAGCAATAACCTTAAATAGAGGTACATTTATCGCAGATTTCGAACGCAATTCCGTGTACAAACGATTCTCCAAAGAGCTTCTAGCAAACTCTGCATTGAAAACTTTATTTTCATAGGCTTTAAGCTCCTCACTCATACACCTAACAGCATTAACTAAAGTCTGCTTAATAGTTAACTCTGCTGGTATTAATTTCTGATTCGCCTTTGATATTTCGATATAGTAACCATGTACCTTATTAAAAGTAACCTTCAGAGTTTTAATACCAGTACTTTCTTTTAAAGACTCCTCGTAAACGTTAAGCCACTTAGTCCCATCTTCCATTAGCGATATAAGCTCATCTAGTTCAGGATTCACTCCTTTTCTAAATATCCCAGCTTCATTAATAAAGACACTCGGATTATCTAGTAACTGAAATTCTATTTCAGAAATGAAATCCTTTATTTCGGTAGGCACAGTCTTAAAAATCTCAAAATAGGGTGACTTAAAGAACTCATCTGGATTATTTAAAGTCTTCTCCTTAGAAGAAATTTCTTGATTTTTTTTAGAAAAAACCTGTGAAAGCCTTTCAAACACTAATAAAGAGTCTTTAAGAGCAACAAGTTCACGAGGATTAATAGTCTCTAAAGCAAGCCTCTGCGAAAGCCTACTCAAATCAGGCATTCCAGCTAATATCTCACAAAGATCTGCTTCTAGATTAGGATTGTCATAAAGGCTCTGAACAGCTTCCTGCCTAAGCTGAATAGTTTTAAGATCACAGAGAGGCTGTTCCAACCAAACATTCAGACGCCTTTTCCCAAGGCTACAATTCGTTCTATCTATCGCAGACAGCAAAGAACCCTCTACCTTACCTGAATACAAAGAACGCGTCACTTCAAGATTCCTGCGAGTACTTACATCCAAGAATACATATTCTCCAGATTGATAAGTTTTTAAGCTATCGAAAAGTTTTCCAGAATTTTTTAAGAATAAAGCCTTCTGCGTTTCAGCAAAATACTCAATAAGCGCTCCTGCTGCACGCAAGGCATTAGAATAATTTTCTTTTAAATCACGAGATAGCTGCTGTAATCTAAATTCGCGCTTAATATGAGAAAAAGCTAAATCTGTATCAAAATTCTTAACATCATAATGTGAATAAGGATATTTAAAACTAAACATCGCTTCTAAAGGTCTTTCTATATCTAAATTAGATTTCTCACCTCTCAAACTCGGAACTAAAAGCTCAGAAGGCTTAATCCTAAATAGCTCAGACTCAACTTGATGCTGCTGAAGCTCAGTAATACAGAACTCACCAGTCGAAAGATCCACATAAGCTAAACCAAATTCCTCAGAATTAGGCTTAGCAAATATACTTGCAATATAATTATTTTCATTAGATTTTAATAAATCCAATTCAGACAAAGTTCCAGCTGTATAAGTCGCACAGACTTCTCTCGGCACTAAACCTTTACAAGTCTTAGGATCAGCCATCTGCTCTGCAATAGAGACTTTATAGCCTCTCTCTAAAAGCTTCGCGATATAAGGCTTTACAGCTTTTGCTGGCACACCAGCCATCGGAATCTTCCCCTCTGGATGATTAGTCTCTGGTCTAGCTGTAAGCGTAATATCTAATTCACGTGAAATAATTCTGGCATCATCGAAAAATGCCTCATAAAAATCTCCCATTCTAAAAAGCAGCAGAGCATCTTTCTGCAACCCCAACCTTGCATTTAAATACTGTTGCATTACAGGTGTATATAAAGAAAATTCTTCGACCGCTGGATAAAAAGATAAAAAGGTCATAAAAATAAAAAATCCTTCTCGAAGGAAGGAAATTTGTTATTTTTTTAATTATATCAAAATTTCTTGGTCTATGCAAGAGAAATAAAACAGCTTTATCGAAAAAAGATTAAAAAACGCTAATATTTAAATGTTTAAAGCAGAGAAGCCTTCGTCTTAATCGGAAAACTACCGTTCTCTTGTAGAATATAGTTATGGCCGATAATGAAAGTAAAGAGCTTACTAAGCTTTTAGGGAATTTTGAAGAAATTATCGAATCTAAGGGTCCGATCAAAGGCTGGACTGATTCCTATTTATTAAAAGCTAGAGATAGATACAGAAAGGCAGCTGTAAAAAATCGAGGTAAATGGAGTTTTGACTTCTACGAATGCCTTCAAGAATTAAATAAAGAGTCTATTAAGCGTAATCTTTTCCTAGGTACCGAACACTCATCAAGATCACGCTGCACGTAAATTCATTTTATGGATTAGCTAAAGTAGAATGAGAATTAAACGAAGACTCGAAGCTATCAGCTAATTCTAAATTCTTACCAAGCTTCTTAAGCTTTTCTTCGTATTTATCTATAAGGGAGTCGAGTTCTCTTTTCGTCTTATACAAAACACCCAGCTCCTTAGCGTATTTCTTAAATTCATCCACTATATTTTCCATCTCGTCTCCTAATTTATTTTTTTATCTGAGTGCTATAAACTTATTAATCGGTTACTATCTAACATTCTATATAGTTAAAGTAAAAAAATAATCTTTTAATCAGAAAATACGTCAAAAACACTAGAGTAAAACTTCAATTTCAATCCAACACATTAGCCTCAAAAACAGGAACTCTTCACTACCTAATTCACTCTAACTAGACTTATATAAGGTTTGGTTAAGGAAAAATTAAATTAATAGACCGCTGCACAACTCCATTTTCTGCGTTTTCGTCGTCCGCTGCACAACTCCATTTTCTGCGTTTTGTGTGCAGCGGTCTTCTCTATAAACTAAATACTGATTTCTGCTCCTCTGGAGCCTCTGGATCAGACTTTTTAGCATATTTTTCTATCTCTTCGACAAGTGCAAGCCTATTATAACCACAGTTTTTAGTATCAGAACAGGCTACTTTATCACCTTTCTTTAAAGACTTAAACATCATCTGCTTAGAACACTGCGGACATTTAAGATCTATAGGAGGATACCAGAAGACCATATCACAGCTATTTACAGACCATTTATTACAGCCATAAAACATTTTACCGAAGCGTGACTTCTTCTCCACTATTTCACCACCACAGCCTTCTCTAGGGCAGTGTACGCCAGTCTTTTTAACTAATGGTGAAGTATATCCGCAATCCTTAGTAATGCAGGCTATATAATCGCCATATCTACCATACCTAATAACTAGAGACTGATCTTTCATGCAGGTAGGACAGTTTTCAACTATATAAGGTCTATCGTCTGGAGCGGGCTTACCATCCTTAGTTAAATTCACGATGGTATTACAATCTGGGTAATTAGAACAGCCCAAGAAAGGACCAAAGCGACTGCTCTTCAGATGCATCTTAGCTCCGCAAGTAGGACATTCATGCTCTGTCTCTATCACTACACTTTCTATCTCTTTAGAAGCCTTCTTAACCGCAGATTCAAAGCCAAGTGGAATATGCTCTTCAATTGTTTTCACTTCAGTTGATTCAGAGGCTTTACTAGTAGCAGCTTTAGAAGCTGCTTTTTTAGATGACTTAGGCGGGGCTATTTCATCTTCAGGTCCCTTATAAAAATCTTTTAAAACCTTCTGCCACTTGATCTCATCATGGGCGATCATGTCAAGATCAGCTTCCATCTGTGAAGTAAAATCGGTATTAATAAACTGCCCGAAGTGATTTACTAAAAGCTCGTTTACGCTCATACCAAGCTTAGTCGGTGCAAGGGCTCCAGCTGTATTTACCTTCTCTACATAGTTTCTATCTAAAACTGTGGAAATAGTCGGTGCATAGGTAGATGGTCTGCCGATGCCTAATTCCTCTAAAGTCTTAACCAAGCTCGCTTCATTAAATCTAGGTGGGCCTTCCGTAAAATGCTGAGATGGCTTATTAGTGAGAACCTTAACCGGTGAACCCTCCTGCATATAGTCTGGGAACTTCACATTTTCCTCACTGAGTTCGTTATCTTCACTCTGCTCAGCATAGTTACCGTAAACAATGGAATAGCCTTTAAAAATAACCTTACTCTGACTAACTTTAAACTGTAGAAGCTTATCAGCAGAAGCGATTTCCATAGATTTAATATCTAACTTCATTTCAGACATCTGCGATGTTAGAAACCTCTGCCAGATTAATCTATAGAGCCTATACTGCTCATCACTTAAATATTCGCGAATACTCTCTGGATCTTTATCTACATAAGTAGGTCTAATCGCCTCGTGTGCATCCTGCTCATTCGCTTTTTTAGATTTATCGTAGATATTAGGTACTTCAGGGTAATAATCCTTACCATACTTATTAATAATATATTCTTTAGCTGCCTCTTGCGCTTCTGGAGCGATTCTTAAGCTATCAGTACGCATATAAGTAATTAAACCTACCTGCTCGGCTGAACCCTTACCTATCTTAACCCCTTCATAAAGGCTCTGAGCTATTTGCATAGTACGTTTCACCGTATAGCCCATCGCATTACTCGCTGCACGCTGTAAAGTAGAGGTTTTAAAAGGAGGTTTAGATTTTTTAGTACTCGGCTTAGAAGCGATATGAGTGACCGCGAGACTGGCTGCATCTATACGGCCAAGTATTTTATCCATTTCTTCTTTAGAAGATATGACGAAACTTTTATTAGAATCATATTCTTTACTCGGACTGATAACACGTTTATGATCTACGTGAGTTAAGCGAATCTCAAAATTCTCTCCCTTAGAGTTATTCGGGTTTTTATTCGGTTCTATAACATCAGAAATTAATGACCAATACTCTTCAGGGATAAAGTTTTTAATTTCTTCTTCACGCTCACAGATTAAACGCACTGCGATAGACTGTACTCTACCAGCACTTCTGCCGCCTATCTTACGCCATAGTATAGGACTGATTTTATAACCTACTAATCTATCTAAAATTCTTCTAGCCTGCTGAGCGTTTACTAAACTCATATCTATATCACGTGGATTCGCTACAGCACTGCGGACTGCATCTGGAGTGATCTGATTAAAAGTAACTCTTGTGACATTAGATTTTTTGCATTTTAGAATCTGCTCTAAATGCCAAGCTATAGCCTCTCCTTCACGGTCCGGATCGCTCGCTAGATAAACTTTTTCAGCTAAATTCGCAAAATCATTTAATTCATCTACTACTTTCTCTTTCCCCACCATAATTTCATAGCTAGGCTCAAAATCCTTCTTAATATCTATGCCAAGTCCCTTAGCTGGTAAATCACGGATATGCCCAATACTCGATTTAACTAAATACTCATCACCAAGAATCTTAGTCAAAGTCTTAGACTTAGCAGGAGACTCAACTATAACTAAATATTTAAAATCTTCTGTCTTCTTTTCGCTTACGGGTTTCTTTTTAGTAGCCATTCTGTTCCATCGCTTCCTAATTTAAGTCTTAAATATGGAAGACTTTTTTTAGAAAAATTAAACTTTAAATTCTTCCTTAAGAGATATATCACGTTTAAGTTTCTTTTTGCGAAACTTCAGAAAATATTTGTTTTTATTGCAAGATAAAATCTAAAAATCACAAAATATTATTGAAGATTCAAAAATAAATATCAAAATCATCCCGCATCAAGTTTTGTATTAATACATTGGACTTCTGTATTTAGAGAATCTAAGTGGAAGCTTAAATATGGAAGTCCTTTAATTAAAATTCAGATGGTTATCGCTCCTACTACTGCACAAATATTTAACTTAAGCAAAGTAGCTTATTTAAATGATAAAAGTCCTGAGCAGATTAATGCAGCTGCTGGAGATAGTTCCAACCCAGAAGCTCAACAAAAAGCTATAAATCATCTTAATGACTACAATACAAACAAAGATTCTAGTGTAGCTTCTTTTAAAAATGAGGTCGCAAGTGGTTTAGCAAAAAATATTTATGCAGTAAAACAATTCTTAATAGAGGGTGGCTTGGCAGAGCAGAAAGATAATCAAGAACTGACGTTTAAAGCAAAAGACAGTGTTGATGGCAGTAAGATCGCAGCAGAATCTGCACAAGAACTTGCACATCAAGCCTTAGAATTAGTCAAAGAGAGACTTTCTGCCTATGGCATAAATATTGATAATTCAAAGGCAACTGAATTACGAGAAGGAATTATAAGAGAATTAAAAGCTCCGCCTTCAAAAAATGAGACGACTACAACAGCTGAAAAACCAGTCGATCATGAAAAAATATTAGCTGATATTACTAATTTTACTAAGGAACTCAACAACCTAAAAGAAAATTCCACAAACGAAAATAAAGGCAACAATTTAGATACAGTAAATAATTTATTAAAAGACTTCCGCAAAGACATAGAAGCGAGTGATCAATTAAATGGAAATGGTGAACGCTTAACTAAAAAAACTGAAGCCCTCGAAACGTTTGTTGGGAAAATCAGTGCTGAGTTCAAAAGTAATAATCTCTCGACTTCAGACATAGAATTAATTAAAGAGCGTTTAGATCCTAACAAGCAAGAGACCGCAGAACAAAGCCAAAAAGCAATTACGGAAAGAGTTTTAAAAAATCTAAATCTTTCTGAAGAACAATTGAAAGGCTTTGCTGGTATTGCGGTAGCTGCTGTAGTAGGCTTAATGGTCTTCTGTCCTAATGCAATTGGCAATCTAGTTAAAAGCGGTACTGGCTTAGCGGCAATGGCAGCACAAACTTTACCAATGTTATTTCAAGCTCAAGCAATGATGCAAATGTCCAAGAACGGTAACGGTAATGGTGAAACGGCCAGCACCCCAGCAGCGTAAAACATACCAGAAGATTAATTAAAAACTTTATCAAAAAAATCAAGAATATGTATTTATATAAGCATGAGTCGAATTTCACCGGTTCAAGAGCGTTCAGCTCCCGCACCACAAAAAGTCACATCTAGAACCGCACCTAAAAAAGAAGACTCTGCTGAAGCAGCTTTAGAAGCTCATATAAAAAAAACTCTTGGCATCGAGAGTAAAGTAGGCGTTCAAGAATTTAAAAATTTCCTAGAGACAGTCCAGAACTGGGTATGCACTTCTAATGATTATTCTCTAGAGCAAAAAAAGAATGCCCTCGGCGGGGATGGAAAAGAATTACTAAGTATTATTGCAAAGCACAATCCTGCTTTTGCAGCTCAATTACAAAATAAAGAAGATAATCAGTGGATTAATCAGAATATTAAAGTCCTATCATCAACGCTAGAAGAGCTATCTACACAACATAAAAATATTAATAGAATTTCAGTTACAGACAAAGTTTTACAGATCGGCTTAACAGAAGATGGCTCAAAGCTACTAAGTGAAGGCCTCGCAAAAACCACCGAATCAGTAAAATTTAGTGATCAAAGTCCTTATAGCGAAGCTGAACAAAAAGCCATTTTATTCACCGCACTAGAAAATGCCATGCAGACTGCTTCTCAAGAAACCTCTGCCGAGAAAAGAGCCACAGCACTGTCTAACAGTTTAAATGAATACCTTGCTGAACACGCTTTTAAACTTGATAAGAATTTCATTGCCGAAGCGGCAAAAGAGATATCTGCTAATGCAGGTCTAATAGGCTCTATTAATAATGGTCTAGCTAATCCTAAATTAATTAATTTAGCTACTGGAGGAGCTGACCCTCTGAGCATAGAAGAAAGAGCTGCAAAGTATTCAGAGGCTTGGTCCAAAACCTTAGAAAATAAAGGTATATCAGCAGAAGAAATAAAGAATATAAAAACAGTAACTGATGATTTCATCGCAAATTTAGGTGAGCTGATTAAAATTGATTCTCGCTATGATATTCGCACTGAAGAAGGGAAGAAAAATACAGACACTTTAATTGAAGCTTTTAAAGCAAGAAACCAAGCCCCAGAGAATGCTTCAAAAGCTGAAAAAGACAAAGCTGCATTATTAAACGACGCTACTAGTAATTATTTCGACTTAGTTGTGAATAAAGCAGCAGAAGTGAAAAATATAAATCAAGACTCTAATAGTATTTTTGGTAGTAAAATTTTCAATGATCAAAAATTCGAAGGATTAATCGGCCAAGGAATCGCAGCTATAGTGCTATTCACAGCTTTTAAAGCTCTCACTAGTGGTAACAGCCACATGGCAAACGGCTTAGGCATGCAAGCACCTGGCGGCGGTGGCTTTATGAAAAAAGCTCTCGGTTTAGTTTTCATGGCTACTGTTATGAATAATACTGGTCTGCTTAGTGGTAGCAATAATCAAGAATCTACTAACAGTATTGCAAGCTCTGACAAAAAACAAGAGAAAGAAGAACCTGCTAACGCTATTTTAAATTTTGCCAGAAAAGCAGCTCCAACCCTTCTGGGAATATAATAAAAGAAAAGATTTAGCTCATCTGGCAACAAATGCCATTAACTAAATCTTTTAAAATACTGATGCTACCGAAGAAACCGCTGCATAACGATAAAGCTAGCCTGCGCTTAGCAGCGAAAGCCATTCTTGAAAACCTTTTAAAATCAGGCGAACTAGAGAAGCGTAAAGAAATAGCTATTAATAAAATCATTAACGCAGATTTTTTTAAAACCACTAAGAGAATCCTCTTTTACAAAGCCTTAAAAGATGAAATAGATTTAAATGCACTAACAGAACTCTTCCCTGATAAAAATTTTCTAATACCTGAAGTTACGGGAAATAATCCGCCAGAAGATTTTATCAAAGAGTGCGAAGACCTAGAGCTCATCATAGTTCCAGGACTATCTTTTGACAAAAGAGGCTATAGACTCGGTCGTGGTGGTGGTTATTACGACAAGCTTCTCTATAGAATCAGTTGCCAAGCTCGGTTAGAAGAAAAGACCGAATTAATACTAGGAATAATCCCCAAAGAACTTCACTTAGAGAATCTACCAAATGATCCACACGACATGAAAGTAGATTTAGTTTTAGCGATATGACGTGCAGAAATTGGAGTTCCGCTACAATGCCGTCATGGACGTGTAGCCGAACGAACAAGTTCAAGGCTGAGGAGGACGAATGACCGCAGTGTACGGGTAATTTCCAGCGATGCCGAGCATGCGACATTAATGTCATATGCGAGCAAGCGGAAATACAAGCTTGATTTATCAAGC
>RFQS01000371.1 GCA_009924885.1 Pseudomonadota bacterium
CAGCTTATCTTTTATCTATTAATGCGAGTAACTAGTTTTAGAGTGAATACAGAAGATAGAACGAATCTAGGGCGTATAGATTTGGTTTTAGAAAGCGATACGGATGTATATATTTTTGAGCTTAAGGTTAATTCCTCTGCTACTGCGGCTTTAGAGCAGATTAGAGAAAAGAAGTATTATGAAAAATATTTACATATACCAGTAGTGAACTTAGGTTCTAGTTCAGAAACGGCTATTAAAGATGCTCTGGAAAAAGCCGTGCATATTATTGGGCTGAATCTGTCTTTAGAAGAGAGAAATATTACTGAGTATTTAGTGGAGAGGGTTTAATGCATTTAGAACTTAAAAAACTACCTATAGGTATTCAGTCTTTTCAAGACATTATAGAAAAGGGTTTTCTGTATGTAGATAAAACTAAATATATAAATAATCTTTTAGCGTCAGGTAAGGGAGCTTATTTCCTGAGTCGTCCACGCCGTTTTGGGAAGTCACTTTTAGTTTCCACATTGGAAGCTATTTTTAAGAATAAGAGGTCTTTATTTAAAGGCTTATGGCTAGATAGTTCTGAGTACGTCTGGGAAGAGTTTCCTGTAATTAAAATCGATATGTCTACTGTAGAGAAAAGCACATCTGAAAGACTTTATTCAGGTCTAAGATCTGCAGTTATCGCTAATGCCATTAAAGAAGGAATTAACCTAGATGAAAATAAAGGACCATCTCTTCTTTTCCAGGAACTTATCCAAGCCTTAGTGAGGAAATATAATCAGCAAGTAGTAATTTTAATAGATGAATACGATGATCCGATAATTAAGCATATTAATGACCCCGAGATGGCTGCGAAGAATAGAGAAATACTTCAGGATTTTTATAAGATAATGAAAGCAGAAGATGCTAATCTTCGATTCGTTTTTCTGACTAGTATTAGTAAATTCGCTAAAACCTCGATATTTTCTGGATTAAATAATTTACTGAATATTAGCATGAGTGATAAATACGCTACTCTACTGGGTTACACACAGGAGGAGCTAGAGAGCTGTTTCCCTGAGTATATTTCTGAATTAGCTGAAAGTCACTCTCTGAGTGTAGAGGAGATACTAAATAAAATTAAGTTTTGGTATAACGGCTATAGATTTTCTAAAGCTGAGAATAA
>RFQS01000372.1 GCA_009924885.1 Pseudomonadota bacterium
TAGCTTAACACCCGAGGTATTATTGAATTCATGCGAACCGTGGAAAAATGACCGAAAAGCATTAAAAATGGGTTTTATATTACCTAAGAGACCTGGCGCTATTTCTAGCCCTACCTTTTGTAATTTTTCTCCAATATCCTTAATCTCCGGATTTGGGCTCTCTAGAGCCTCGGAAATCATATAACGAAGATCACGAAGGTTTATGACTGCAGCCAAATTAGTGCCAGTACCTGCAGGAAGTAGATATCTCAGGTTATCGAATACTCTAGCCTTTACCTTAGGAAGATTAGGATCATTTTCTCCCGTAATTTTAAGAATCAGGGCCAAAGTCGGAGAGTATAGGGATTCATAAGCTTTATAGAATGACTCTGCGAAATAAGAGACTGCTTTATTAACGGTTGGATTCACGAATGATGAACTAGAAAACCGCTGATATCTGGTGCTTTTTTCTGAATATCCAGCTCTTTGGAATTTTTCGATAAATTTTGAAGCTATCATACTTACGCCTTCAAAGCAAATCGGGACGCAAGCTAATTCTGCTACACTAGAATGTCCGTAATTTATAGTCCATTTGGTGTGGAATTTATTAGCCTCATCTTGGCTGAGGCTTCTCATGACATCCCGAGCACTAAGAGCTGACCTAGAATACTTAGCTAAAACTGTTGCTTGAATAGATGGATCTAACAGTTTACCGTCTTCCGTCTGGAGGCAATAAATTTCCATGGTCTATTATACATCGTACCATTCTGTAAAGTATGATCATATGCAAATTAGTAAATCGTTCAAGGAACGTATTAAGAATATCACTATTCCAATGCTTCCGGAAGCCTATAGTGATGGTGTTCCTCACACATTTATTCCCTGGGAAGCTAACCTTTCGCCGTCTGCTTTATATAACTGCTCTGTCGCTTGTCGAAAAGCAGCAGGACATAAAACTCCTGAATTAAAATGGGTTAGTGTCAAAAGATGGGTAAACATAACCCCCGCTGGAGTCACTCTTCCTAATGGATGCTTTCTATCTGTTAAGAGACGTGAAACCTTTGAAGCTATGCCGCGACCTAAATTCATTAAGCAGGATTATGTTCTATTACTGATGCCTTATGGAAATCTTTTTTACTGGAATAATGAGGGCGATCCATT
>RFQS01000373.1 GCA_009924885.1 Pseudomonadota bacterium
ATTATTTGCGAGAACCCTAAACATAAGCAGAGACAAGGATAATTTTTATGCCAAGAGTAGCCGGAGTAGATATACCTAATAAGAGAATAGTCATCGCCTTGACTTACGTGTTTGGCGTTGGACTTTCAAGAAGTAAAGAGATTTTAAAGAAAGTCGGCATCGGAGAAGATGTCAGAGCTAATGCTTTAACTGAAGAAGAGTTAATTAAAATCAGGGATTGTTTAAAAACTTACGAAATAGAGGGTGATTTAAGAAGAAGAATCGGTCTTGACATTAAGAGATTGATTGAGGTTAATTGTTTTAGAGGTATTCGTCACAGAAGAGGTCTTCCTAGCAGAGGTCAGAGAACTAAAACTAATGCTAGAACTCGTAGAAGTAAGAAGAGAGTGGCTGTTCCTGGTAAGAAAGTGGCTGCTAAGAAGTAATTAGCATAAGTAAGATATAAAGGTTTAAAATATGGCGGTAGTTAAAACAAAAGATAAGTCAAAAGTAAAAAAGGCTAAAAGAACAGTCCACAAGGGCGTAGTTCATATTAGCTCTACTTTTAATAACACTATAATATCTATCACGGATGCAGCTGGTGGTGTTATTGCTGCTTCTTCTGCTGGTTCAGTAGGTTTTAAAGGTTCTAAAAAAAGTACCCCTTTTGCAGCTCAATTGGCCGCAGAAGCTGCTGCAAGAAAAGCTGTTGAACAGTTTGGTCTAAGAGAAGTAGAAGTCTTAATAAGTGGACCAGGTGCTGGTAGAGAGACTGCTGCTAGGGCTATACAGCTCGCTGGTTTGAGAGTTACTATGATTAAAGACGTAACTCCATTACCGCATAATGGTTGCAGAGCACCTAGTGCAAGAAGAGTCTAAGTCGTTGATTAAGAGAGGATTTTAATATGAACATTGAATTAAAGATTGTTGTAGATGAAAGGCCCGCTGAAGACGGTACTCTAAGAGGTACTGTTATGTTAGAGCCACTCTACAGAGGTTTTGGGCATACTATCGGAAATGTTCTTAGAAGAATTCTTCTCTCTAGAGTTAGAGGTTCTGCCGTAACTCACGTAAGAATAGAGGGTGTGAATCACGAATTCACTTCCTTAACTGGTCTTTCAGAGGATATTTTACATGTAATCCTTAACTTAAAAC
>RFQS01000374.1 GCA_009924885.1 Pseudomonadota bacterium
CCACGCTCTATAGAAGCGCTCTATGCGTTTGTTTGGGTGAACTATTCTGATGCCCTGTACGGCAAAATCACCCATAAGATCAATAATATTTTTAACTAATCCTACCCTTTGATAAATAACATCTGCTCTACGCATAATGTATTTGATTTGCTGGGGTACGGCTTCGTCTGGTCTAAAAGCATCATAATCTGCTCTTGTAAGTCCTGGTCTGCCACCAACATTAGTATCAAGATTAGAAAAGTCTAATCTGGTTCTTCTTGCTATTGCTTTTTCTGCTCCGGAAGCTCTGTCAATACCATTAAATTCGACCAAACTTTCGGATGATAGTTTTAATGCTTCTTTTTTACTAGATAAATCATCTCCCCATACAACATAAGCCTCTTCATTAATCTCTTTAGCGTTTTCTATAGCATTACTTTTAGGATATTTTTTGGCCATAATTTATTATTTATATTGTAATAGGATTGTAATTGTACTGTTTATTACACCATTAATTGCGATAAATGCCCTGATAAATATCGTCAGAATTTCCGCCATTAACGAACCAATCTGGCCCTTTATACATTTGTTTATCTGTAGTTTTAGTTTGCATAGATCTCAGATTGTCGCCTATCACATTATAATCGGGAGATGCTAAAATTCTATTCATTTGTCTAGCTAACATATTTGCTATTAATAAAGAGCTATATCGGTCTTTTCTTAGTCTGCCCTTTTTACCATTGGCCGTTTTTACCTCTGGAGTATCCCATCTGTCTCGTGAACCAGAAGATGAACTGGTTTGGGTCATAACAATAGTTGTCAATTCATTTTTAAGTTCTTCTATTTCTAATATGCATTCGCTTAAACTGTCATACATAGGATTAAGGTCAGTTTCTAAAATATCTTTGCCTTCTAGATCAAGAGTTAAACCTAGTGTAAGATTGTCAAATCGTGGAAATAATAATACCTTATCTTCTAAGTCTTTTCGTAGTCCATGATTAGCTTGTGCTGTCCACTCTGCTTTAGCAAATTGCACTAATTCTATTATGTGTAAGCCTTGCTGACTATCAGTATCTTTAGCTTTGTCGTAATTTATTACTGGCCAAATTAACTGTTCTCCAGTTTTAAGTTT
>RFQS01000375.1 GCA_009924885.1 Pseudomonadota bacterium
ATTGCTTATTTTTTGCAGGTTATGCGATATGTCTCAATTAATCCAGTCTTTGGATTAAAATGTAATGAGATTATTCGCTTTATCGGCGTAGTAATAATGTCTATGTACATGACATTCTTAAAAGGCTTGTGGTATTTTTCCCCGCACGCAAAGCCGTATTCACCTAATACATTATCCTTGGCTACTATTTCATAGCAGTAGCTTAATTTCGATTCAATATATTCAATTGAATCTCGTAAATTCAATCCGATTAATTGATCCATATCCTGGACGATGTTTATTGTCATTTGTTTATTTTTCCTTTTTTTTTCTTTTACTGGTGCTTATAACTGCTTAGAGACCTATTATATTCTTTCATGATTTTAAGCTGCTGCGATTGGCAGTAGGATTCCAGTTCGAGATCATCGTATCCCGATTCTGGATTGGACTTAATCTGCTTATCTATCTGCTGATTAGCACGAATGATTGATTCGTGCATGCAGTGCGGTATATTTTTAAGGCACTCAGTGCCTTCCACGTCATACATTCTTATGGCGTGACTGATTTGATTTCTCAGTTCGGATCTGTTCATGTTTATTTTTCCTTTTTTCTTTTTTTTGTACTGGTATGCTTACCAGTTCCAGCATACGGATGAGTGTATGCTGGAAGCGGTTAGCTAATTCGGGCTTATGAGCTGATACTCATTGTCCCTTATTTTTCTATATTCATCAGTGCAGTTATCATAAACTACGTCTATGTACTCGCACTCATCAAAATGGGCTAACATTCCTTCACAATCAAAGCCCATCCATCCATTGCTGAAATGAATTTTTGACTCTAATTCAAATTTACTTATTATTTTCATTTTTTATCTCCTTAGCAGTTTAAAGACTTGCTTAGGTCTATCTAATTTAATTCAAAAAAAATAGAGACAGCTAATTAATTAACTGTCTGTCTGTCTGTCCAGTCCTCAGGACTATTTAAGCACGCTCTAAGAGCGTGTAAAGCCTTTTGATGGGCTTTATATTTTTTTGGGCAAGTAGCCCAAGTTTTTGCTTTCCGTCCTAAGACGGAAAGTGAAGACTGTTTCCAGTCTTCATAGTAATCGGGGCCGTACTGCCCCGCAAAAA
>RFQS01000376.1 GCA_009924885.1 Pseudomonadota bacterium
ACCACCCACACTTGGAACCTCGACCGTCTCCGAACTTGCCACGAGCGATTTAAGAGCACAGCCAGCTGCGATTTTCAGCCTCTCAGCCTCAGACTGCGGCGTGCGCAAACCAATCGCAAGATCCTGAGAAACATGAGCTCCCCCAAGTGGCAGCACAGATGTGTGCATAATGCTTCCGTTTTGAAAGATCGCAAGGTCCGTTGTGCCTCCGCCAATATCAACCAGCGCTACACCCAATTCCATCTCATCTTTTGACAACACAGCTTTTGCAGAGGCCAGGGGCTGAAGAACATAATGAGATGGTGTGAGATTTCTTTTGGCACAGCAGCGGGCAATATTCTGAAGTGCGCTCTGAGCCGCGGTAACGATGTGAACCTTTGCCTCTAAACGTGTACCCATCATGCCAATGGGGTCTCTTATGCCATCTTGATCATCCACTTTAAACTCTTGGGGAATAACATGTAAGGAGCTTCTATCGGCTGGAATAACAACAGCTCTTGCAGCATCAATCACTCGGGATAGATCGCTTTTATCATAAGTATAACGGACAAAACTGCTTTCAAATAATTCTCTATCTTTTTCGTCATCGTAAAGATTAATTTGATGAGAAAACCTAAAAGTGTTCATATACCCAATAATCGAATTAATATCTTTTTTAGTTTTATGGGTTATTTTATTTTTATCTATACCATCTAAAATATATTTATTAATTTTAGCGATCATTCTTTCCTCACTTCTAGGTGGTCGATATTCTTCTGTAGAAGCATTCTCATTCTCTGAATTATTGAATTTTATATTTGTTGGTATATTCTTCATGTATTCTAATACGCTTCTAGTCTCTTGGGATAAATTAGTAAGCCCTTCGTTCTTGAATAAAATTTTGGCTATTTCTAAGCCCGTCATTGTAGAGCAATTATTGCTAATATACTCCTTTTGTTCTTGCGCTAATTCTAATAAACCTTTGGCTTGATATTCGTGACTTTTTTTAGGTTTTATCTGTCTAGATGCTAAAAATTGTTTTACAGCTTTACCCTCTTTGCTTCTTCCGTCTAAATCGTCTCTATTAAAAGCTAATCTAAC
>RFQS01000377.1 GCA_009924885.1 Pseudomonadota bacterium
TGCTTAAAAAAGCCCAAGACATTAGAGAGCAAGAAATAAACCTTTTAAATGAAAAATTCCAAGCAGAGAAAGCCGCTGCTGGAGTAGAAGATAAAGCTGCTAAGCCAGTTAAGAAGCGTGGATTTTTCTCTAAAGTTTGGAGAGTAATAACTTATCCATTTAGAGCCATAGCTAAAGTTTTCTAAATTTACAGAAAATTATTCTCAGCATATTTGAGTATGCTTAAAATTTTGAAACAAAACTAAAAAAAGAGACGGAACTAAAATCCCGTCTCTTTTTTTTATAATCTTTAAGGATCTGCTGAAAATATCTAATTACTTTATGACACTGTTCCATTTTCATCTGCATAGAGTTCTACATCTTTTCTATGTGTTGCAGCTAAGCCTAGTTCTGACTCTGAACGGATAATTCTCATATCGTACTCCTGAGCCGAAAACTCCGTTTTAATAATTTCACAGAATTTAAGCATTTCTAATTTATCTAAAGATGAATAAAAATCCACAGTAAATGAATGATGTTCAGGCCAAGTATGAATACTAAGCTGACAGTTCTTGCTAATCAAAGAAGCTGTAACACCATGTGGTTCAAACTGATGGTACATATCTTTTTCTATAACAAAAGTAGCTTCACTGAAAACTTTTTCCAGAGAAGCTTTTAACCTATCAGCTTGTTCAAGTTTAGCTTGCTCAGCTTGATAGAAATCGAAAATAGCGTGTGATCCCCTCATAATAAAAGCAAAGGTCTAACATTATAGCTTATTTTGAGTTAATTCGTTTAGGGGACTGTTGCGAAACTCCAATTTCTGCGTTTTCGGCAAGAGTGCCTTTAAATGCTCAAATCTAAAATTACAATTAAAACGCGTTTTTTTGAAAAAAAATAATATCTTATTTGCTAGAATCAATTTGCATGTCTAATCAAGGGACTACTAAATTTTTTACTAAAGACACCGTTCAAAGGAAATGGGTGTTAATTGATGCTAAGGATAAAACTCTTGGTAGGCTAGCTACAGAAATAGCTGCCATACTTAGAGGAAAAAACAAAGCAGAGTTTACACCAAACCAAGACTGTGGCGATTTTGT
>RFQS01000378.1 GCA_009924885.1 Pseudomonadota bacterium
AGAGAATATATCTACGATCCAATCTCTAACTCCTTAATACCTAAACCTAGCTAATACTCCACTACCTTCCTTTAGATTTTCTTTAGGAATTTTTGCTGCCATTTTACGCCAGAGTGATATTATTTTGATTTTCAAACTCATTAAATTTACTTTTCCTCCAGAAAATGAAAGTACTCGTAGAGTTGAAAAAGCAGTTACTCCAAATAGCATTAGGGAGTTAGAGAATGATCCCGACATACAAATGTCGGTTTTATTAGCTAAGGCAAAGACAGACCCAAAGCTAGGAATCACCAAAGACTTAGACCTTAATAATATTTTACAGATAGTAGATCATATAGCTTGTATATCAGCTTGGAAGGATGATTCAAAAACAGCTAGCTATCCACCCAATGAGCCAGAGCTTCGTCAGATTTTAGATCTTTCTATTCGTTCAACTCAAGTCCAAGAGCTTCAAGACAAAGAGCTTGACAAAAGGTTTCCAGAGATTACCACTATACTGTCTCCTGAGATTCTTGAAAAGAAGAAAGATCTTGAGGACAAGACATATCAATCAGTAATACCACTAGAAGAAATGTTTAAAAAGCCAAGCGTTATAAACCCAGATAATTTAAGCAAAATCGCAAAAGCATTTAAAAATTTCTCAGGCTTAGACCTCGCTAAAAATAAACTACTTGATATATACAGCGTGCCAGTTGATCCAGGTAAGCCACAGTGGCCAAATTCAAGTTATATTAGAACATATTTAAATAATGGGTCCTTAGAACGCATAGCGTATATGGAACCACGTTTATCAGATACCAGGAGAACTAACAGTGTTCGTGCTGAGGGAGAGGATGAGGCAGCAAGTGGTCAAAAACTTAGTGCCGTTAACAATTACACTTCTACCGTAGTCAATGAAAACATAGCAGATGCCCAAAAATTACTTAGTGACTTATTCAATCCAGATCTTTATTCAAAAGAACAAAATGCTTCAATAGCAGAAGCTTGCAAGAACTTTGAAACACAGTACCCAAGCATTGCAACAAATCCATTGATATTAATTAATAATGATAAATACTGTAATTCTGGAGTAATTCAA
>RFQS01000379.1 GCA_009924885.1 Pseudomonadota bacterium
TTTAGATGAAAAGAAAAGAGCTAAACTAAAACCTCTCTCAGGTTACGACTACTATAAAGCTATTCGGAAACCAATCCCACCGACGGGAACCTCTTTTAAAGATAAAAAGAAGTACAATAGAAAGGATAAGAATGAAGACAGCAGTGAAGATTAAGTATCAGACAGTTTATTCTCAGGGACTATATGTAAGAGAGAAGTTTGTCGAGAAGGGCTCAAGAAGACATATTTTATCAATTGACTGGGCGCAAGGTTCTTGATAGCGTATCACGCGAACTGATTCGCGACCTTACTGGTGGCGCAGTAACATTCGAAGAAATCAAGCCGTGATAATTGCTATTATTATTATCGTATCAATTATATTGTTTTTAACATTTCTAAGTCATGAGTGAATTCACACAATACAATCAATTAAACACCGATATTTCTTCTGACGGAGGATACGATCTTCCAAGAACTATTTATAGGGAGTTTAGCAAAGCGTATGAAGCCTGGGAAAAGAGGCGCGGATTTTATGTCGAAAAACCAGTTCGCGGAGTCGCTCTTCGTGCGCTTAAGAACAAATCTAAGTCCGAGCCCACACCTGCGCCCACGCCTAAGCCTAAGCCTAAGTCTAAGCCCAAGGTAAAAGCTAAGGCAAAAGTAAAACAAGTTAAGTCTAAGTAATTAGATAGAGTTTGCGGTCCTCTTCAAAACCGCTTTTAAGTATGAGAGTGCGTTGCTATTATAATCTTCATAAACATTGTATTAGTGTCCAAGAAAAGAAAAACAATGTTTGGCTTGTTGTTGACCATGTTAAAGAAATTAGCCTTGTTAATGTGGTATTTAAAGTCAGTGAATCTGGTCGCCAGCGAGTATTGAAAGACAAGCGCAAAAATGTTCATGCTTATATTATCGGCGATATATCAACTAATGATATTTCTTGTTCTCGAATTGTTAGTTATAATCCATATAAGTATTCAACTTTTGTTTGTGATGACGCGCCAATTTATAATGCAGAAGCTTGTATCATAAATGGTAAATTAGTAAAAGCTAAATAAGAAATAGGTAAATA